>NZ_VMMQ01000007.1:0-6626 GCF_013277295.1 Streptococcus sp. 477 | reverse complement strand
CAAGGCGACGTTGACGCGGTTTGAAGAGATTTTTGAAGAGTATGAAACGAAAAGGAGGTAGGTCATTGTACTAGCCTCCTTTTGATATGATATAATAGTTCTATGAGATTAGATAAATTTTTAGTTGCCTGTGCGGTGGGAAGTCGGACTGAGGTCAAAAACTTGCTCAAGGCTGGGCGCGTGACTGTAAATGGTAAAAAAGAAAAATCAGCTAAATTGCAGATTGATGAAGAAAGAGATGAGATTCGCTTTGATGGGCAAGTGTTGGAGTATGAGGAGTTTGTCTACTATATGATGAACAAGCCCCAAGGAGTTATCTCAGCGACTGAGGATCCCAAGCACAGAACCGTTCTGGACTTGTTGGATGATATTGCTCGGAGCAAGGAAGTTTTCCCAGTAGGGCGCTTGGATATCGATACGCATGGACTCCTGCTCCTGACCAATGACGGTCAGCTTGCCCATGCTCTTCTTTCACCCAAGCGTCATGTGGATAAGACCTATCTGGCTCAGGTCAAGGGAATTATGACACAAGAAGATGTGGAGATATTTGCCAAGGGTATTCCTCTCAAAGACTTTACTTGTCAACCCGCTAGACTGGAGATTCTTTCCACAGATGCAGAAAAGAATCAGAGCCAAATCCGTGTGACTATTGCAGAAGGAAAGTTTCATCAGGTCAAGCGTATGGTGGGCTACTGTGGCAAGGAAGTGGTGGACTTGCAACGATTGACTATGGGAACTTTAGTATTAGATGAGAACCTGGAACGAGGGGAATGGCGTCGCTTGACCAAGGAAGACTTAGAAATTCTCCTTGCTAGTATTGCTTAATTTGATTTATATTTGAAAAAGGTGAGGAAGAATGTCCTTGCCTTTTATGTTTTTTAGTTGCTTCCTTTGTGAAAAGAGTTATAATAGACTGTAGAATAAAAGGAGGAATCTATGAACGCGATTCAAGAATCATTTACTGATAAACTATTTGCCAACTATGAAGCAAATGTAAAATACCAAGCGATTGAAAATGCTGCTAGCCACAACGGAATTTTTGCAGCTCTGGAACGTCGCCAAAGCCATGTAGACAACACACCTGTTTTCTCATTGGATTTAACCAAGGACAAGGTCACTAACCAGAAAGCGTCTGGTCGTTGCTGGATGTTTGCGGCTCTCAACACTTTTCGCCACAAACTCATCTCGCAATACAAATTGGAGAACTTTGAGTTGTCACAAGCCCACACTTTCTTCTGGGACAAGTATGAGAAATCAAACTGGTTCTTGGAGCAAGTCATTGCGACTGCAGACCAAGAATTGACGAGCCGTAAGGTTAGCTTCTTACTCCAAATACCACAACAAGATGGTGGTCAATGGGATATGGTCGTTTCCCTCTTTGAAAAATACGGTGTCGTGCCTAAGTCAGTTTATCCTGAGTCTGTTTCATCTAGTAGCAGCCGTGAGATAAATGCAATCCTTAACAAATTGCTGCGCCAAGATGCTCAAATCTTGCGTGACTTACTAGCTTCTGGCGCAGACCAAGCGACTGTTCAAGCTAAGAAAGAAGACCTCTTGCAAGAGATCTTTAACTTCCTTGCCATGTCACTAGGACTACCACCACGTAAATTTGACTTTGCTTATCGTGATAAGGATAATAACTACCAAAGCGAAAAAGGTATTACTCCACAGGAATTTTACAAGAAATATGTCAATCTTCCTTTAGAAGACTACGTTTCTGTTATCAATGCTCCAACTGCTGATAAACCATACGGTAAATCTTACACAGTTGAGATGTTGGGAAATGTCGTTGGTAGCCGTGCGGTTCGTTACATCAACGTTCCAATGGAGCGCTTGAAAGAATTGGCGATTGCCCAAATGCAAGCAGGTGAGACTGTTTGGTTTGGTTCTGATGTTGGCCAGCTCAGCAACCGCAAAGCTGGAATCCTTGCGACAGATGTTTATGACTTTGAATCAAGCATGGACATTAAACTTACTCAAGACAAGGCTGGACGTTTGGACTATAGCGAAAGCTTGATGACCCACGCCATGGTCTTGACAGGTGTTGACTTGGACGAAAATGGTAAATCAACCAAGTGGAAGGTTGAAAACTCATGGGGAGACAAGGTCGGTACAGATGGTTACTTTGTTGCCTCAGACGCTTGGATGGACGAATACACTTACCAAATCGTTGTTCGTAAGGAATTGCTGACAGCAGAAGAACAAGCTGCCTATGGAGCAGAACCAATCGTACTTGCACCTTGGGATCCAATGGGAGCCTTGGCAGAATAATACTCTTCGAAAATCAAATTCAAACCACGTCAGCTTCGCCTTGCCGTACTCAAGTACAGCCTGCGGCTCGCTTCCTAGTTTGCTCTTTGATTTTCATTGAGTATAAAAGCCTAGAAAAAAGGAATCAGATTTTAGAACCTGGTTCCTTTTTAGTTGCTTGATTACATGATGTGAAGAACATGTGCCACAATACCCACTGCGAAGAGGGCAAGGATAATAGTGATTGGAGATACTTTTTTCTTAAGTAAGTACATGCAAAGTAAAGTAAGGAGTAGTCCTGATAATCCAGGAATCAACATATCCAAGTTTTGTTGGAAAGTAGTAACTTTTTCAGGAGTTTGAGACAATCCTTGTCCTACTTGTGCGAATGCTTCTTGGATACCTTTAGACCCTTCTGGCAATTTATCCCAATGGATATAAGCCTTTTCATCTAGTTGAACTTTAGAAACATCGAAAGCAAATTTAATATTTACCCAACGTTGAACAAGGACAGCAAGAATGAACATCCCAAGGATAGAAGCTCCTTTAGTGATATCTTGAAGGATACCACCAGACATATCTTTGGTGATTTCTGATCCAGCCTTATATCCAATCTCTTGAACATACCACAAGAATGACATACGAATCAAGTTCCATGCAACAAAGAAGAGGAGTGGACCCAAGATATTGCCAGTAAGGGCAAGTGAAGCACCGAGAGATCCAAGGATTGGGCGTACTGTAAACCAGAATACTGGGTCACCGATACCAGCAAGAGGTCCCATCATACCGATTTTAACCCCTTGGATAGCAGCGTCATCGATTTCCACACCGTTAGCACGTTCTTCTTCAAGCGCAAGAGTAACCCCCATGACTGGAGCAGCTACGTATGGATGAGTGTTGAAGAACTCAAGGTGACGCTCAAGAGCAGCGATTTGATCTTCTTTTTTAGTATAGAGTTTTTTGATAGCTGGAATGAGTGTATAAGCCCAGCCCAAGTTTTGCATCCGTTCAAAGTTCCAAGACCCTTGTAAGAAGGTTGAACGCCACCAAACTTTTTTACGATCTGATTTAGTTAATTGAAGTTTTTCAGTCATGATGTTTTCAGTCCTTTCTTATCTTAGTAGTCTTCTAGGATATCGCCGATTGGGTCGTTAGAAGTTGCGGCTCCTCCGCCACCATTTCCACCAGTTTTAGAAAGGTGAAGGTAGATAAGAGCGATAGCAACACCGATAGCACCGAATCCGATTAGAGTAATATCTGACACAGCAGCGAGAACGAAACCAAGAGCGAAGAATGGCCATACTTCACGAGTTGCCATCATGTTGATAACCATGGCGTAACCAACGGCAACGACCATACCACCACCGATAGCCATACCATCTTTGAGCCAGTCTGGCATGGCACTAAGGATACTTTGTACAGTTTCAGTTGGTACCATAAGGAGAAGAGCTGCAGGAAGCGCGATACGAAGTCCTTGGAAAAGTAGCGCAATGAAATGCGCACGCTCCACAGCGCCGAAGTCACCTTTTTTAGCGGCAGCATCTGCAGTATGAACCAAACCAACTGAAATTGTACGAACAATCATTGTCAAGAAAAGTCCAGCTACGGCAAGAGGGATAGCAACCGCTTGGGCAACACCGATACCAGTCTTGGTAAAGTCACCACCAAGAACCATGATAATGGCAGCAGCGACAGAAGCAAGTGCAGCATCAGGAGCGATAGCAGCACCGATATTTGACCAACCAAGGGCAATCATTTGAAGCGATCCACCGAGGATAATCCCTGCTTCCAAGTGACCTGTTACAAGCCCAATAAGGGTACAGGCTACAAGTGGTTGGTGAAATTGGAACTGGTCGAGGATGCCTTCAAGACCTGCAAAGAAGGCTACAACGACTACTAAAACCATAGAAATAATAGACATGTTTAAAATCCTTTCATAAATAATGGCTTATTTGACATTGGCTTTGTTAATCAAGTCAAACAAATCTTTTTTAGAATCATTCGGTACTTTACGGACATCAAATTCAACACCCAAGTCACGCATTTTTTCAAATGTAGCAACATCTTCTTTGTCCATCGACAAAACGGTATTGACCAATGTTTTACCTGTTGAGTGAGCCATAGAACCAACGTTAAGAGTCTTGATTGGCACGCCGCCTTCGATGGCACGAAGGGCATCTTGAGGTGTTTCAAACAAGATAAGGGCATGTGTTTCTCCAAAACGTGGGTCTTTTGAAATCTCAATCAGTTTTTGAATTGGAACCACGTTAGCCTTGACATTACCTGGAGCTGCTTGTTTAATCAATTCTTTACGAAGGTCGTCTTTAGCCACGTTATCTGAAGCAACGATGATACGATTTGCTTTTGAATCTGGAGTCCAAGCAGTTGCAACCTGACCGTGAAGTAGACGTGTGTCAAGACGGGCAAGATTGATTTTCAATTTACCGTCTCCGATAACAGTTCCTTCTGGGATAGCAGCTTGGGCAACTGGAGCAGCTGCAGCGCTTGCAACTTCTTCAACTGGATTTAGCTCTTCTGGAAGAGCTTTGATGCCATCTTTGGCTTCTTTAATGATATTAGCAGCGACTTTTTCTACACCTGCAGCAGCGTCCATGAGGCGCTCTGTGTAGGCTTGAATCAACATCGGTAAGTTAAGTCCTGTGATGATGGCAAACTTACGCTCAGGATTTTCTCCCATCACGCGACTAGCTTGGTTAAATGGAGAACCACTCCAAAGGTCAGCCAAAACTAGAACCTCATCTTCTGCGTCAAATGCAGCAACAGCGTTATTAAACTTAGCGTATAGATCATCAGGACCTTCATTTGGCATAAAGGTCACAACTTGAACCTTTTCTTGTTCACCAAAGATCATAGATCCTGACTGATGAATACCCGCAGCAAATTCGCCGTGGCTCGCAATAATGATTCCGATACTCATTATTGTCATTCCTCCTTTTTTGTTTTAGTTTTCATTTAAGAAAACTTTAAGACTGTTTAAGTATAAACCGTTTTCATGTAAAAAGCAACTATTTATCATAAAAAATTAAAAAAACTTTTACTTTTGGATGTTGATATATTGAGTTTTTTGAGGAGTAATATTGAATCCACATTTAAAAATTTAATATAAAAAAGTTGAAAGAAGCTTCCAACTTTTAAAATAGGTTTCTATTAGATTAGTGGGTGAAGTCGAGTACCATACGTCCTTGGATTTGACCTTTTTCCATTTCGTCGAAAATGGCTACGGCATCTTCTATTGGACGTTTTTGAACAACTGGAACTACTAAACCTTCTGCACCGAATTGGAAGGCTTCTTCCAAGTCTTTACGAGTTCCTACAAGAGAACCGATGACTTGGATTCCATCTAGAACGGTTTTTACGATGCTAAGTTCCATCATTTCAGAAGGAAGACCAACAGCGACTACGCGACCACCAGCACGAACTGAGTCAACAGCCTGATTGAAGGCAACTTTAGACACAGCAGTTACGACAGCTGAGTGAGCACCTCCATCAGTTTTTTCCTTGATAAGTCCAGGTACATCTTCAACTTCGAGGCCGTTAATAACAATGTCAGCGCCTACTTCTTTTGCAAGGGCAAGTTTGTCATTGTTGATATCGACTGCGATAACATGAGCATTGAATACTTTTTTAGCGTATTGAACAGCGAGGTTACCAAGTCCACCAGCACCGTAAAGAACAACCCATTGGCCTGGTTCAACTTTTGCTTCTTTGATAGCTTTATAGGTTGTTACTCCAGCACATGTGATAGAAGAAGCTTGGGCTGAATCAAGTCCGTCAGGAACTTTGACAGCATAGTCAGCAGTTACGATACATTGTTCAGCCATACCACCGTCTACTGAGTAGCCAGCATTTTTCACTGTACGGCAAAGGGTTTCGCGACCAGTTGTACAGTATTCGCAAGTGCCACATCCTTCAAAGAACCAAGCAACGCTGACGCGGTCACCGACTTTAAGGCTTTTCACATCTGGAGCAATCTCTTTAACGATACCGATACCTTCGTGGCCAAGAACACGTCCTGGTACTTGACCAAAGTCACCATGAGCAACGTGGAGGTCAGTGTGGCAAACACCACAGTATTCAATTTCTACAAGTGCTTCCCCAGTTTCAAGTGGACGGAGTACTTTTTCTTCAACAGCAACACCAGTGCTTTCTGGATTTACAACAACAGCTTTCATAGCTATCCTCCTTGATATTGACCGAGAACAGGGACAGCGGGACTGGATTGATTATGTTTCAACAGAGTCGAGTGTGACGAGCTCTCTTGTATTTATATGTGAAGTATATCGCAAAAGAAAGCCTTTTCCAAGGTTTTGGAGGCAAAAAGTAGAACAATCGATTAAGACTAGACTAAAATAAAA
>NZ_VMMQ01000069.1:0-43463 GCF_013277295.1 Streptococcus sp. 477 | reverse complement strand
TTTGAAAATGATTGAGTATAAAAAAACAGCTTGCAGGTAGAACTGTAGGCGAGAGCCTAGTAGGTCAGGAATTGCCAGACCTACTCTTTTATTACAATTTAGGAAAGGTGTAACACAAAATGGATACTACAAAATTAACAGCATTTGCGCAGGCAGTGGGGGAAGATAACAAAAAGGTAAACGAAGAGCTGAAAACGAAAGTCAGCACGTCTGACATGAACCAAGCAATCTCTCAAGCTAAATCAGAGGTCAAGGCTGAAATCTTGGGTGAAGGAACGCCTGAGAATTTGGACACACTGAAAGAAATCGCGGAAAAAATCACAAGTATGGGACAAGATGAAAATAGCGCACTTCTTGGCAAAGTAACTGAAGTCAGCGGACGTGTAGACCAGATTGCCAATGTTGACTTGGTCGCAACCTATAACGCAGCGAAAGCGTGAGTGCTATGAGTAACCTTGAAAATCTAGCAAGAGCAATCGGTGAGGATGTCAAGGCTATCAAAGAAGACTCAGAGCTAAAGGATAGGGAGGTTAAGAAAAGACTGGACACCCTTGAGAGTAGACCGAAAGTCCATCCAGAAACCCTCGTTACAAAAGCGGAGCTGGAAGAGAAAGGCTACTTGACCTCCCACCAAGACTTGTCTACTTATGCCCAAAAATGGGAGTTGTACAATGATATCCCCATCAAGGCTAGGATTTCCGCCTTAGAAAATCGTCCATCATTCGATACGCTGACACCGACTCAACGGGATAGCTTAAAAGGGGATAATGGGCATAGTTTGAATGCCAGCGTTCGTATTGAGGGTTCTTATAAGAATGGCTCTACTAGCCGATTGAATTTGTTTGCGGATGTATTCTACGATGGCGAAGCAGTCACGAGCGGCTATACTCTTGATTATTACTACCGTGGTTTTGGCTATACAAACTGGCGTTCTTTGAGAAATCAGACCCCTGATTCAGCAGGAAAATTTGGCACATGGAGTGCTTCTCAGCGTTCTGGTGGTTGGTTTGAAGTTCGCATTGAAGTGAATTACAGAGGATTGAGAGCCTCTGCTTTTACCCATTTGGATAATGTCAACGATGGTGAACAAGGGCGAAGTGGAGTTCCAGGTCAGAACATTGTCAATCAGAACGGTTCGCAGGCACTCAACTATTGGGCCGGTACGCAAGAGCAGTACGATGCTATTACTACCAAAGACCCTCACACGATTTACGATATTTTTAAGTAGGTGAAGCTATGAGAGATAGAGTAAGAATCATGTTAGGAAGTAGAGAGATTGTCAAGCGCTATATTGGCGATAGGTTGGTGTGGTCGAGTGGACCGTCATTATTATTGGAAGTGTTAAACACAAGAATGTGGCAGTACTGGGGTGGGTACAATATTGATATTAAAGGTAATGATATTAAGGTTGCTGCTATACGATATGTACAACTCAATAATAGCAGATTAATAAGAATTCAGGCTGATATGTATAACCGAGGAGTCATATATCTAACTGGTACAAACTTAAGGGAGTATATAGGTACCGTTAATGTTAAGTTTTATAGAGAATAGAAAGGAAACAACACATGACACAATTTAATGAATTTATTATCGCTTTTGCGACAGGCTTTTTAGCGGTAGTCGCAGGCAGCATGGTAAAAACAGTAAAAGATTATCTTTTGCGAAAAGGCGGAGAGAAAGCGGTGATTATCGCTGAAATCCTAGCCAAGAATGCAGTGAATGCCGTGGAGCAGGTGGCTCAAGAGACAGGTTATAAAGGTGATGAAAAATTGGCACAGGCTCGCACTAAAATCCGGGCAGAGCTGACCAAATATAAGATCAGCATGACCGATAAGGACTTGGATACCTTTGTGGAGTCCGCAGTGAAGCAGATGAACGACGCTTGGAGGGAGTAGAGATGGATATCGATACAAGCAGACTACGTACAGGCTTGCCCCAGGTTGGGGTACAGCCTTACCGACAAGTACATGCCCACTCAACAGGCAACCGCAACTCAACCGCTCAAAATGAGGCAGACTACCACTACAGAAAGAACCCTGAGCTTGGTTTCTTCTCTCATGTGGTTGGTAACGGTCGTGTCCTGCAGGTCGGTCCTGTAAACAATGGTGCCTGGGACGTTGGGGGCGATTGGAATGCGGAAAGCTATGCGGCAGTTGAATTGATTGAAAGCCATTCAACTAAAGAAGAGTTCATGACAGACTACCGTCTCTATATCGAACTCTTACGCAATCTAGCAGATGAAGCAGGTTTGCCGAAAACGCTTGATACAAGCAGTTTGGAAGGTATCAAAACGCATGAATACTGTACCAATAACCAACCTAATAACAACTCAGACCATGTTGACCCGTATCCTTATCTAGCCAAATGGGGCATTAGCCGTGAACAGTTCAAGCAGGATATTGAAAGTGGCTTGACAATTGAAACAGGTTGGAAGAAGAACGATATAGGCTATTGGTATGTACACTCAGACGGCTCTTATCCAAAAGATAAGTTTGAGAAAATCAATGGAACCTGGTATTACTTCGACGGCTCAGGCTACATGCTTGCGAACCGCTGGAAGCAGCACACAGACGGTAACTGGTACTGGTTTGACAATTCAGGCGAAATGGCTACAGGCTGGAAGAAAATCGCTGAGAAGTGGTATTATTTCGACGTAGAGGGCGCTATGAAGACAGGCTGGGTCAAGTATAAGGACACCTGGTATTATCTTGATAGTAAAGAAGGTGCCATGGTTTCAAATGCCTTCGTCCAGTCCGCAGACGGAACAGGATGGTACTACCTCAATGCAGACGGAACAATGGCAGACAAGCCAGAGTTCACAGTAGAGCCAGACGGCTTGATTACGACTAAATAGAAAGGCTTCAAAATAGATTACACCAACCGCAGGCTCAGGCTTGCGGTTTTTTTATTGTGCAAAAACACATATTTTGAACGATTAGAAAGCAAAATCACAATCCTATTGTTCAAAAAAGCGTTTACATGAAGAATATGGAGAGGAAATCGTGGTGTATTATTGTCAAAAACGGTGTTTTGTTAAAAATAAAAAACAGTGACCGAAATCACTGCTTATCAGTTGTAGCAAATTCATAAAGTTTTTCCGCTGTGAGAAGTGCCATTTTGTCCATGCTTGTTTTTCCTTTTCTGAGATCAGAAACAGTAGTCCATGGAACTCCAGCACCTTGCGAAATAGTAGATGTAGACATCGAACTGTCTAGCAATTCTTGAATAACTTTTCTCATCTTATTTGTCCTTTTTGTTTTTTAGATAAATATATACATTGATTGCAATTATAAAAATAGCTATTGCGCTGACCATTGCATTTCCTCTTTTCATTTGATAAAATAGAGGTGTGAGGGGCTTTCGCCCCAACCTCTTAGCGTTTACCTTTTTCTTTGACGGGATTTCGGTTTACGCTTTTTGTTTTGCCTTGCGACCGTTATTGCGGTCACTAGACTTGCGATAGCAGTTACCGTTTCAGGAATATTGTCTATTGCCTTTTCAAGTAACCTAAGCCAATCTTCTTTGTTCAATTTCATCACCCCCTTTCCTTATCTTGATTATATTATATCACGGTATACCGAGAAAGTCAAGAGTTTTGATGAAGTTTTTTAAAAAACAGGGGGCAAAAAAGGGGCAAAAGTGTCGTAAATCTCTGTAAAATGATGTAAAAACATTTATTTAAAAGCTCAAAATATAGCTATTTTAAAAGGTATTGTAAGATATAGTAAAACGATGTAAAGGTATTTGTAAAGCCGATGAATTATAAAACCACGCATCCTATGTGACTCGTGGTTCTTTTTTATAAACTAGTAGAGTGTTTTGGTTGTACTTTTTGTTCAGGGTCTATGTAGTTGATAGCATTATTGACAGCAGTTGGAGCTTCTCCGAGACCTGTCGCAATCAAGTCAATTTTTCCGTCATAGTAGCAGCAGTCACCAATAGCATAGATACCTGCTTGGCTGGATTCCTGTTTGCTGTTGACGATAATCTTGTGTCGGTTGAGTTCCAACCCCCAGTTTTTAAGATTACCGACAGAAGATTTGAAACCATAGTTGACAAAGAGGTGATCTAAGTCAATCGTTTCGGTTTCATCAGATTTGACTTTTGTGATTTCAAGTTTATCAATCGTGTTTCCATCTCCAAGGAGTTGGCTAGGGACGAATGGTGTCTTGATGGTCACAGATGATTCTTGCAAGGCTTGAACGCTGTGTTCCAAGGCACGGAAATTATCTCTGCGGTGAACAAGGGTAGTTGGTGCGATTTTTTCAAAAGCCAAAGTCCAATCCACAGCCGAATCTCCCCCACCAAGAATGGTCACTTTCTTACCAGCGTATTGCTGAATGTTAGAAACGTGGTAGTGGATATTTTCATAGCTCTCAACCCCTTCAAGTTCCAGCGGACGTGGTTTGAAGGCACCGCCACCCATAGCGATGATAACTGTTTTAGTCAGGTGACTTCCTTTAGAAGTTGTGATGGCAAATTCTTCTTCTTGTTTGTCAATCTCAAGAACCGTTTCATTGAGATGAATAGGGGTATCAAAGCTGTTTAGCTGTTCAATCAAGCGGTTAGTCAACTCTTCTCCAGTCAGGTTTGGGAAGCCTGGTACGTCTAGGATTTCCTTTTCAGGGTAGAGAATAGCAGGTTGTCCACCTAGCTGGGGAAGAGAGTCGATGATTTGAACCTTGGCTTGGCGTAGGTGGGCATAAAAGGCTGCAAAAAGCCCGACAGGACCACCACCCACAATGGTAATATCATAGAGTTGAGACATAGTTTCTCCTTTGTTTTTTCTAGTCAGTTTATTTTATCATATTTTTGTTCAATGTAAAATGGACTAGGATAGGGAAAAAAATGCCAGAAAATGGTATAATAGGATGAAAGTGTTTTGATAGGGAGGATATCAGGGATGAATTTTCAACAATTATCCAATCTGCAATATTGGACCAGTTTGTTTGCAAGTCCATGGACGATAGCTATCAATCTGATTGATATTTTGATTGTTGCTTATATTTTATACCATTTTACAAAAGCTATTGCAGGAACCAAGATTATGATTTTGGTACGTGGAGTTTTGGTGTTTATTTTAGCTCAAATCCTTGCAAATATGATTGGTTTGACTACGATTTCTTGGTTAATCAATCAAATTATTACTTATGGGGTTATTGCGGCGGTTGTTATCTTCTCTCCAGAGATTCGGACTGGTTTGGAACGTTTGGGAAGAGCGACAGATTTCTTTTCCAATGCCCCTATTAGTGCTGAGGAACAGATGATTCGTGCCTTTGTTAAGTCTGTTGAATACATGAGTCCTCGTAAAATCGGGGCCTTGGTTGCTATTCAGCGTGTACGTACCTTGCAGGAGTATATTTCGACAGGAATTCCCTTGGATGCTAAGATTTCTGCAGAACTTCTCATTAACATTTTTATTCCCAACACTCCCCTACATGATGGTGCGGTGATTATCAAAGAAGAACGTATTGCTGTGACGTCTGCCTATCTGCCCTTGACAAAAAACACAGGGATTTCCAAGGAATTTGGGACCAGACACCGGGCGGCTATCGGTTTATCAGAAGTCTCAGATGCCTTGACTTTTGTCGTATCAGAGGAAACGGGAGGAATTTCGATAACCTATAATGGAAGCTTTAAGCACAACCTAACACTTGATGAATTTGAAACAGAATTACGTGAAATCTTACTTCCAAAAGAGGAAGCGGGTCTTAGTTTTAAAGAACGATTGCTAGGAGGATGGAAACATGAAAAAAAATAGTTTATATATCATATCCTCACTCTTTTTTGCTTGTGTCTTATTTGTCTATGCTACGGCGACGAATTTTCAAAACAGTACCAGTGCTAGGCAGGTAAAAACGGAAACCTATACGAATACAGTAACAAATGTTCCTATTGACATACGCTATAATAGTGATGAGTATTTTATTAGCGGTTTTGCTTCAGAAGTCTCAGTGGTCTTGACTGGTGCAAATCGCCTATCGCTAGCTAGTGAAATGCAAGAAAGCACACGTAAATTCAAGGTTACTGCTGACCTAACAGATGCCAGTGTTGGAACGATTGAAGTTCCTTTGAGCATTGAAGATTTACCCAATGGGCTGACCGCTGTGGCGACTCCGCAAAAAATTACAGTCAAGATTGGGAAGAAGGCTCAGAAGGATAAGGTAAAGGTTGTACCAGAGATTGACCCTAGTCAAATTGATAGTCGGGTACAGATTGAAAATGTCACGGTGTCAGATGAAGAAGTGTCGATTACGAGTGATCAAGAGACATTGGATAGAATTGATAAGATTATCGCTGTCTTGCCAACTAGCGAACACATAACAGGTAATTACAGTGGTTCAGTACCTTTGCAGGCAATCGACCGCAATGGTGTTGTCTTACCGACAGTTATCACTCCCTTTGATACAACAATGAAGGTAACTACAAAACCAGCAGCACCAAGTTCAAGCACATCAAATTCAACTACAAGCAGTTCATCGGAGACATCTTCGTCAACGAAAGCAACTAGTTCAAAAACGAATTAAAAATAGAAAAAGGATTTTATAAAAATGGGTAAATATTTTGGGACTGATGGAGTCCGTGGAGAAGCTAATGTGGAACTTACTCCAGAATTAGCTTTTAAGCTAGGACGTTTTGGAGGCTATGTTCTTAGTCAACATGAAACGGAAGCACCGAAAGTCTTTATAGGACGTGACACACGTATTTCAGGGGAAATGCTAGAATCTGCCTTGGTAGCTGGTCTTCTATCTGTAGGAATTCACGTATACAAACTAGGTGTTCTGGCGACACCAGCAGTAGCTTACTTGGTAAAAACTGAGGGAGCAAGCGCCGGTGTCATGATTTCTGCTAGCCACAACCCAGCCCTTGATAATGGAATCAAGTTCTTTGGCGGTGATGGCTTCAAACTAGATGACGAAAAAGAAGCAGAAATTGAAGCCTTGCTAGATGCTGCGGAAGACACTCTTCCTCGTCCAAGTGCAGAAGGCTTGGGAACCTTGGTAGATTATCCAGAAGGCTTGCGTAAGTATGAAGGCTACCTTGTTTCAACTGGAACTCCTCTTGAAGGAATGAAGGTTGCCTTGGATACAGCTAATGGTGCAGCTTCTACAAGTGCCCGTCAAATCTTTGCAGACCTTGGTGCTCAGTTGACTGTTATAGGGGAAACACCAGATGGTCTTAACATCAACCTTAATGTTGGTTCAACCCACCCAGAAACCCTTCAAGAAGTGGTCAAAGAAAGCGGCTCAGCTATTGGTTTGGCCTTTGATGGAGACAGTGACCGTTTGATTGCTGTTGATGAAAATGGCGACATCGTCGATGGTGACAAGATTATGTACATCATTGGGAAATACCTTTCTGAAAAAGGACAATTGGCTCAAAATACAATTGTGACAACTGTTATGTCTAACATTGGTTTCCACAAGGCCTTGGATCGCGAAGGTATTAACAAGGTAGTCACTGCAGTTGGCGACCGCTACGTTGTTGAAGAAATGCGAAAATCAGGCTACAACCTCGGTGGTGAACAATCTGGGCACGTTATCTTGATGGACTACAATACAACAGGTGATGGTCAATTATCCGCTGTCCAATTGACAAAAATCATGAAGGAAACTGGTAAGAGCTTGTCAGAGTTGGCAGCAGAAGTAACCATCTATCCACAAAAATTAGTCAATATCCGAGTGGAAAATGCCGTGAAGGAAAAGGCTATGGAAGTGCCAGCTATCAAGGCTATCATCGAGAAGATGGAAGAAGAAATGGCAGGGAATGGTCGTATCTTAGTACGCCCAAGTGGAACAGAGCCCCTCTTGCGTGTTATGGCAGAAGCGCCTACCACAGAAGAAGTTGACTACTATGTTGATACCATCGCAGACGTAGTTCGAGCTGAAATTGAGATGGACTAAAACTTAGAAAACTAGATGAAAATAAAAAATTATGGTACAATAGCTTATAATATTGTAGCCGAGGGAGAAAGATATGAATCTTAAACGTGAACAAGAATTTGTTAGTCAGTATCATTTTGATGCGCGTAATTTTGAATGGGAAAATGAAAATGGAGCTCCTGAAACTAAGGTGGATGTGAACTTCCAATTGCTCCAACATAATCAAGAAAATCAAGTGACTTCCTTGATTGTCATCTTGACATTTATGATTGTATTTGATAAGTTTGTCATCAGTGGAACCATTTCACAGGTAAATCATATCGATGGCCGTATTGTCAATGAACCAAGTGAATTGAGCCAAGAAGAAGTGGAAACTTTGGCTCGTCCATGTTTGAATATGCTCAACCGTTTGACTTACGAAGTAACTGAAATTGCATTAGACTTACCAGGAATCAATTTGGAGTTCTAATATGAAACTAGCTGTTATCACAGATTCTTCTGCCTATCTCAGTGCAGAGACCTTGCAAAGAGAAGATTTGTATGTCTTGGATATTCCTGTCAATATTGATGGTGAGGAGTATGTCGAAGGCATCAATCTGACTGCTGAGGAATTTTACCCAAAAATGGCTCAGGCTTCTGAATTGCCTAAGACCAGTCAACCAAGTATTGCCAAGTTAGATGAGATCTTAACTTCGCTCAAAGAACAAGGTTATACACATGCCTTGGGGCTGTTCCTATCTTCTGGAATTTCAGGTTTTTACCAAAATATTCAGTATATGGTGGATGACTATGAAGGTTTAACCATTGCTTTCCCAGACACTTTGATTACAAGCGCTCCCCTAGGCATCATGGTTGAAAGCGTCTTTAACTGGCGAGATCAGGGCGATGATTTTGCTATCATTCAGGATAAGCTAGCTATTCAAATCAGCCGTACGTCAGCTTTTATCATGGTAGATGACCTGGATCATTTGGTAAAAGGTGGGCGCCTTTCAAATGGGGCTGCCATTTTGGGCAATTTGCTTAGCATTAAGCCAATCCTTTATTTTAACGATCAAGGTGTGATTGAAGTTTACGAAAAAGTTCGTACGGAAAAGAAAGCAACCAAGCGCTTGATTGAAATCATCAAGGAAACAACGGCTTCAGGCCAATATCGGGTCATTGTCATTCATGGGAATGCTCCTGAAAAGGCTGAAGAATTGCGTCAGCACTTGATTGAATCTGGATTAAGTTCAGATGTTTCGCTTGCTACATTCGGTAGTGTCATTGGAACCCACCTAGGAGCAGGAAGTATTGCTCTGGGTTATATTCCAGTGATTTAGTTGGCACTTTTAGGCTAGTTAAGATGCCTTGTATCTTAGCAATTGAACACGGACTACCTGCCTCTTGAAAAAAGATGCCTGTCTTGCCTTTCGTGGCAAGTCAGCGTCATTCCCTATTTTTCATGGGCAGCTAAGGTCCTTTGTATCTTGATAATTGAACACGCCTGGGACCCTGTGTGAAAAAGATAGTTCTTCCAAGGAGTAGACACTTCTTGATCAGAATTCCTATTTTCACTTTGTGTTCTTACAGGCCTTGTATCTTAGACAGGAGTAGAGATGAGTATTCGAGTAATTATTGCTGGTTTTAAGGGAAAGATGGGTCAAGCTGCTTGTCAGATGGTCTTGGCTGATCCAGACTTGGACTTGGTAGCAGTTTTGGATCCTTTTGAGTCTGAGTCAGAATGGCAGGGAATTCCTGTTTTCAAGGATAAGGCTGATTTAGCAGGCTTTGAAGCGGATGTTTGGGTAGATTTTACAACTCCAGCTGTTGCCTATGAAAATACACGCTTTGCTCTTGAAAATGGCTTTGCTCCAGTAGTTGGAACGACTGGTTTCACGAGTGAAGAAATTACAGAGCTAAAAGTATTTTCTCGTGCCCAAGATTTGGGTGGCTTGATCGCTCCAAATTTTGCCTTGGGTGCTGTCTTGCTTATGCAATTTGCAAGGCAGGCTGCTAAATATTTCCCCAATGTGGAGATTATCGAGCTCCATCATGACAAGAAAAAGGATGCTCCGAGTGGAACAGCTATTAAAACGGCTGAGTTAATGGCAGAAGTTCGAGAGTCTATTCAGCAAGGTGCGCCTGATGAGGAAGAATTGATTGCAGGTGCCCGTGGTGCTGACTTTGATGGCATGCGGATTCACTCAGTTCGTTTACCAGGCTTGGTAGCCCATCAGGAAGTCATCTTTGGCAATCAGGGAGAAGGATTGACGCTCCGTCATGACTCCTATGATCGCAGCTCCTTCATGACAGGGGTGAATTTGGGAATTAAAGAAGTTGTCAAGCGTCATGAGCTTGTCTATGGATTAGAACACTTATTATGAGATTAACGCAAATGCCTTCTGAATTTCAGAAGGCTTTACCAGTATTAGAAAAAATTAAAGAAGCAGGTTTTGAGGCCTATTTTGTTGGAGGTTCTGTTCGAGATGCCCTTCTCAATCGCCCTATCCATGATGTGGATATTGCGACGTCTTCTTATCCAGAAGAGACCAAGCAGATTTTTCCGCGAACAGCCGATATCGGAATCGAGCATGGAACCGTCTTGGTCTTAGATGGGGATGAGGAGTATGAGGTAACCACCTTTCGGACAGAGGATGTCTATGTGGACTATCGCAGACCCAGTGCGGTTTCTTTTGTTCGCTCGCTAGAAGAAGACCTTAAGCGCCGTGATTTTACAGTCAATGCCTTTGCCTTGGACGAGACAGGGGAAATCATTGACTTGTTTCATGGTTTAGAAGATTTGGAAAAGCAAGTCTTACGAGCGGTTGGAGTGGCTAGTGAGCGTTTCAACGAAGATGCTCTACGAATTATGCGTGGTTTCCGTTTTCAGGCTAGTCTTGGCTTTGAACTTGAGCCAGAAACCTTTAAAGCTATGAAGACATTGACGCCACTTTTGGAGAAAATTTCTGTGGAGCGTATCTTCGTTGAGTTTGATAAACTCTTGCTGGCTCCATTTTGGAGAAGGGGCTTGGCTTCCATGATTGAGAGTCAAGCTTATGACTATCTCCCTGATCTGGCATCTAGCCAAGACAAACTTAACAGACTGTTTGACTTAGAGACTGATTTCACCTTTGAATCTTCAGAGCAAGCTTGGGCGGCTCTACTGTGGGCTTTGGAGATTGAAAATGCGCAGCCATTTTTGAAAGCTTGGAAGACCTCACGTCAGTTTGCCAAGCAAGTTCAGGATTTGCTGACTATTTTGGCCTTGCGTGAAAAGGGAGAATTGAGCAAGCGCGATTGTTATCGCTTTGACTTGGAGTTGCTTTTACAGGCTGAAAATCTTCGTCAGACCCAGGGAAAACCAGTCAACCCACAAGTCATAACAGAAACCTATCAGAGTTTGACCATTCATGACAAGAAAGAAATTCAGATTAATGGTGGCATTTTGATCAAGGAATATGGTTATCAGCCGGGACCAGACTTGGGAGAGATTTTAACAGAGATTGAGTATGCCATTGTCGATGGAGAATTGGAAAATGACCGACAAGCCATCCATGCTTATCTGAGGGAGAAGAAATGAGTGATTTTATCGTTGAAAAACTAAGTAAATCTGTCGGTGATAAGACCGTTTTTAGGGATATTTCCTTTATCATCCATGACCTAGACAGAATTGGTTTGATTGGTGTCAATGGAACAGGGAAGACCACCCTTTTAGATGTTCTTTCTGGCGTTTCTGGCTTTGATGGGGATGTCAGTCCCTTTTCGGCTAAGAATGATTACCAGATTGGTTATTTGACTCAAAATCCTGATTTTGATGATAGCAAGACGGTCTTGGATACGGTTCTTTCCAGCGACCTCAAGGAAATCCAGCTCATTCGTGAGTATGAGTTGATCATGCTCAACTACAGTGAGGACAAGCAGGCTCGTTTGGAACGGGTCATGGCTGAAATGGACTCTCTCCAAGCTTGGGAAATCGAGAGTCAGGTCAAGACTGTTCTCAGCAAGCTGGGGATTCAGGACTTATCTACTCCTGTTGGGGAATTGTCAGGTGGTCTAAGAAGACGGGTCCAGTTGGCGCAAGTTCTTCTTGGTAATCACGACCTCTTGCTTTTGGATGAGCCGACCAACCATCTGGACATTGCGACCATCGAGTGGCTGACCCTCTTTTTGAAAAATTCTAAGAAGACCGTCCTTTTTATTACCCACGACCGTTATTTCCTAGACGCTTTGTCAACTCGGATTTTCGAGTTGGATCGAGCTGGATTGACCGAGTATCAAGGGAATTATCAGGACTATGTTCGCCTTAAGGCGGAACAGGACGAGCGCGATGCAGCTCTTCTCCACAAAAAAGAACAACTCTATAAGCAGGAATTGGCCTGGATGCGTAGACAACCGCAGGCGCGTGCAACCAAGCAACAAGCTCGTATCAATCGTTTCCACGACTTGAAGAAAGAAGTTTCAGGCAGTACTGCTGAGACAGACTTGACCATGAACTTTGAAACCAGTCGGATTGGGAAGAAAGTCATCGAGTTTCAGGATGTTTCCTTTGCCTATGATGATAAGCCAATTTTACAGAATTTTAATCTCTTGGTGCAGGCTAAAGATCGTATTGGAATTGTTGGGGACAACGGTGTTGGGAAATCGACCCTGCTCAACCTGATTGCAGGCAGTCTTGAGCCGACAACAGGACAAGTTGTGATTGGGGAAACTGTTCGCATTGCCTATTTCTCTCAGCAAATTGAGGGCTTGGATGAAAGCAAGCGAGTTATCAATTACTTGCAGGAAGTGGCAGAAGAGGTCAAGACCAGCGGTGGTTCTACGACTTCGATTGCAGAGTTGCTGGAGCAGTTCCTTTTCCCACGTTCGACGCATGGAACCTTAATTGAGAAATTGTCTGGGGGAGAGAAAAAACGTCTTTATCTCCTCAAACTGCTTTTGGAGAAACCAAATGTTCTTCTCTTGGACGAACCGACTAATGATTTGGATATTGCAACCTTGACAGTTTTGGAGAATTTCTTGCAAGGCTTTGCTGGTCCAGTTTTGACTGTTAGTCACGACCGCTATTTCTTGGATAAGGTAGCGACTAAGATTCTCGCTTTTGAGGATGGCAAGATTCGTCCTTTCTTTGGTCATTATACCGATTATCTTGATGAAAAAGCCTTTGAAACAGATATGGCCAATCAAGTTCAAAAGTCTGAAAAGGAGAAGGTCGTCAAGGTCAGAGAAGACAAGAAGCGCATGACCTATCAAGAAAAGCAGGAGTGGGCAAGTATTGAAGGTGATATTGAAACCTTGGAAAACCGTATCGCTGCTATTGAAGAGGAAATGCAGGCTAACGGCTCTGACTTTGGTAAGCTGGCTACTCTCCAAAAAGAATTGGATGAGAAAAATGAAGCACTCCTTGAAAAATACGAACGCTATAAGTATCTCAGTGACTTTGATAGTTAGAAGAATAGAAAAAGCCCGTCTCATGACAGGATTTCTCTATTCTTTTTTTGTTTCCTGGTGGAAGACATTTTGCCAAGTTTCGTGGCGACGCCAGATACTGGTATGGACGATACCATCTAATTCATAGCAGATGAGTTTGGTCTTTTGACTGATGGAAGTGATTTGGATGTCCTTGATAGCTGAATTCAAGTCTTTTTCTGCTTTATAGGCCTCTTTATCCATCTGCTTTCCGTCTTGGCGAATATAGACAAAATCGTCAGCTAAGAGTTCTTCCAGTTGATTTCCTTGGTCAATCAATTGTTCACGCATGAGCAATTTTTTATAGACATTGTCTAAAATTTCATCCTCAGGGATAGGCGCTGGCTCAATATGGACATCGGTATCAAAAACCCCAAAACGTTCCTCCAGCATAGACTCGACCTGATCCGCGATTTCATGACTCTCAAAAACAGACAGGTCAGGGTTCATCTCTAGCGTAATATCCAGGTAGATGTTGCTACCGTAGGTACGACCTCTTTGGGACTTAACCTTGCTGATTTTGGGAATTTCCATGATGGCCTTTTGATAATCCTCAAGCAGACGGTCGTCAAAGCCATCCGAAAGGCTAAAGGAAGACTCGATGAAGATATCATAGGCAGTCTTTAAGATAAAGAAAGTGATGATGATAGCAACCAGTTTATCCACAATGGGATAATTGAAACTACTAGCTAGGATGGCAATGGTGGTTCCAAGTGAGGTGACAGCATCAGAAAGATTGTCCTTTGCTGCGGCCTTCAGTGCCTTGGAGTTGGATTTCTTACTGAGGCGAGTATTGTAGAGATAGACCACAAACATGATCGCTGCAGACATAATTCCTAGAGTTGCACCCAGAGGATCAATGACCGTTTCTTCACGACTGAGAATCTTTTGAATGGTATCCCTTAGAACATCAAAGCCAACATAGAACATGATGATGGAAGTGATTAAGCTAGCCAAATCCTCAATCTTCCAGTGGCCAAAACGGTGGTCTTGGTCAGCAGGCTGGCGTGCCATCCTGATTCCAATCAAGAGGGCCACATTTCCAATGATGTCCGACACGTTGTTGAAACCATCGGCCACCAAACTGGATGAATGAAGAAGATGGCCAGTAGCCAATTTCGCTGCAGACAAGAGCAGGTAGGTTGAAATACTGATAATGGCACCACGTTCAGCTAACTTGAGATTTGAGATAGATTGCTTCATTCAACTTCCTTTCTAGTCATATAGCATTCTACCATTATACTGGTTTTCAAGGGAAAATTCAAATAAGGTAGTTTTTACTCTTTTAAAACTACCCAAAATTTGGTATAATAGTACTACTCAAGGGAGTAGCTGGCAGAAACCTGTGATAGTGTCGTCATTCCGAATTTTATACTGAAAAGTATGTTTTCCGGCCCTATCTTAAATAGCGAGACTTGTTATGATTAACAGGTCTCTTTTTGTTTGTCGTGAAAAGATGCGATGAGGGAAAAGAGAGTCTGTTTTGCACACAATGTCAAGGAGGAGACACATGTCAAAAGAACAAGAACGCCAAGCGTTTTACACTCAGAGTCCTGAAGAGGTCTTGAAGGCTGTGGATGCGACCGAGCAAGGTTTGTCATCAAGTGAGGCGGAAAAGCGCCTTGCCGAATTTGGCCACAATGAACTCGAAGAAGGCGAGAAACGATCAATCCTGGTCAAATTCATCGAGCAATTTAAGGATTTGATGATTATCATCCTAGTTGCAGCAGCAATCTTGTCAGTCGTGACTTCTGGTGGGGAAGATATCGCAGATGCCATTATCATTTTAGCCGTGGTTATCATTAACGCTGCCTTTGGTGTTTACCAAGAAGGAAAAGCAGAAGAAGCTATCGAAGCCCTCAAATCCATGTCTAGTCCAGCTGCCCGCGTTCTGCGTGATGGGCACATGACTGAGATTGACTCTAAAGAATTGGTACCTGGAGATATCGTTGCCCTTGAAGCTGGTGACGTAGTACCAGCAGACCTACGTTTGCTAGAAGCCAACTCTCTTAAGATCGAAGAGGCTGCTCTGACAGGTGAGTCTGTACCGGTTGAAAAAGACTTGACAGTCGAGCTTGCGACAGATGCTGGTATTGGTGACCGTGTCAATATGGCCTTCCAAAACTCAAACGTAACCTACGGTCGTGGGATGGGAGTTGTTGTCAATACAGGTATGTACACGGAAGTTGGTCATATCGCGGGCATGCTTCAAGACGCTGATGAGACGGATACACCCCTCAAACAAAACTTGAACAACCTTTCTAAGGTCTTGACCTATGCAATCTTGGTCATTGCCCTTGTTACTTTTGTAGTGGGTGTCTTCATTCAAGGGAAGGATCCACTTGGTGAGTTGTTGACTTCTGTTGCCCTTGCCGTTGCAGCCATTCCAGAAGGACTTCCTGCTATCGTGACCATCGTTCTTTCCCTTGGTACTCAAGTTTTAGCCAAACGACATTCCATCGTTCGTAAGTTGCCAGCAGTTGAAACACTTGGTTCAACTGAAATCATCGCTTCTGATAAGACTGGTACGCTGACCATGAACAAGATGACAGTTGAAAAAATCTTCTACGATGCAGTCCTACATGACTCAGCTGATGACATTGAACTGGGTCTTGAAATGCCCCTCCTTCGTTCAGTTGTCTTGGCCAATGATACGAAAATCGATGTGGAAGGCAACCTGATTGGTGATCCAACCGAAACAGCCTTTATCCAGTATGCCTTGGACAAGGGCTACGATGTCAAAGAATTTTTAGACAAATATCCTCGTATGGCGGAGTTGCCATTTGACTCTGACCGTAAGCTCATGTCAACAGTTCATCCACTTGCAGATGGACGCTTCCTCGTAGCTGTTAAAGGTGCGCCAGACCAACTCTTGAAACGTTGTGTTCTTCGTGATAAGGCTGGGGATATTGCTCCGATTGATGAGAAGGTCACAAACCTCATTCATACAAACAATTCTGAAATGGCCCACCAAGCCTTGCGTGTCCTTGCAGGTGCGTATAAGATTATCGATAGCATTCCAGAAAACCTCACTTCTGAAGAGCTGGAAAATAATTTAATCTTCACTGGTTTGATTGGGATGATTGATCCTGAACGTCCTGAAGCCGCTGAGGCTGTTCGTGTGGCTAAGGAAGCTGGAATTCGTCCAATCATGATTACAGGTGACCACCAAGACACCGCAGAAGCTATTGCCAAACGTTTGGGAATCATTGATGCAAACGATACAGAAGACCACGTTTTAACTGGTGCTGAGCTCAACGAATTATCTGATGAAGACTTTGAAAAAGTTGTTGGTCAATACTCTGTTTATGCCCGTGTGTCTCCAGAGCACAAGGTTCGTATCGTCAAGGCTTGGCAAAAACAAGGTAAGGTCGTTGCCATGACAGGTGACGGTGTCAATGATGCCCCAGCTCTGAAAACAGCAGACATCGGTATTGGTATGGGAATCACTGGTACAGAGGTTTCTAAGGGGGCTTCTGATATGATTCTTGCAGATGATAACTTTGCGACTATTATCGTCGCAGTGGAAGAAGGACGTAAGGTCTTCTCAAACATTCAAAAGACTATTCAGTACCTACTTTCTGCCAATACTGCTGAAGTATTAACCATCTTCCTATCAACCTTGTTTGGTTGGGATGTCTTACAGCCGGTTCATCTTTTGTGGATCAACTTGGTAACGGATACCTTCCCAGCTATCGCTCTTGGTGTTGAACCTGCGGAGCCTGGTGTCATGAATCATAAACCACGTGGACGCAAGGCAAGCTTCTTCTCAGGTGGTGTTTTGAGTTCTATCATTTATCAAGGTGTACTCCAAGCAGCTCTTGTTATGAGTGTTTATGGCCTTGCGATTGCTTACCCAGTTCATGTGGGTGACAATCATGCTATTCATGCAGATGCCCTAACGATGGCCTTTGCAACCCTTGGTTTGATTCAGCTCTTCCATGCCTACAATGTCAAGTCTGTCTACCAATCCATCTTGACAGTTGGCCCATTCAAGTCTAAGACCTTTAACTGGTCCATCTTGGTATCCTTTATCCTTCTCATGGCAACAATCGTTGTAGAACCGCTTGAAGGAATCTTCCACGTAACCAAACTAGACTTGTCACAATGGGGAATTGTTATGGCTGGAAGCTTCTCAATGATTATCATCGTCGAAATCGTTAAGTTTATTCAACGCAAACTCGGTTTTGACAAGAATGCGATTTAAGGGAGGTTTCGGATGTCAGCATATCAATTACCGACCGTATGGCAGGATGAAGCTAGTAATCAAGGAGCCTTTACGGGCTTAAATAAACCAACAGCAGGTGCCCGTTTCGAACAAAACTTGCCAAAAGGAGAACAAGCTTTTCAGCTTTATTCACTGGGAACACCAAATGGTGTGAAGGTCACTATCTTATTGGAAGAATTACTAGAGGCTGGTTTTAAGGAAACGGCTTACGACTTGTATAAGATTGCTATCATGGATGGGGATCAATTTGGTTCAGACTTCGTAAAGCTCAATCCAAATTCCAAGATTCCAGCCTTGTTGGACCAGTCAGGAACTGAAGAAGTAAGAGTCTTTGAATCTGCTCATATTCTCCTTTATCTTGCTGAGAAATTTGGAGCCTTTCTACCAAGTAATCCTGTGGAAAAGGTAGAAGTTTTGAATTGGCTATTCTGGCAAGCTGGGGCTGCACCTTTTCTAGGTGGGGGATTTGGACATTTCTTTAATTATGCCCCTGAAAAATTGGAATATCCTATTAACCGTTTTACGATGGAAGTGAAACGCCAGTTGGATTTATTGGATAAGGAATTGACTCAGAAACCTTATATTGCAGGCAATGACTATACGATTGCAGATATTGCCATCTGGTCTTGGTATGGACAGTTAGTTCAAGGAAAACTTTACCAAGGTTCTGCAAAATTCTTGGATGCCTCAAGTTACCAGAATTTAGTAAAATGGGCAGAAAAAATTGCCAATCGTCCAGCTGTTAAGCGTGGGATGGAAGTAATTTATAAAGAAATTAATACTCTTTGAAAATCTCTTCAAACCACGTCAGCGTCGCCTNNAGTGTTTTGAGCAACCTGTGCTAGCTTCCTAGTTTGCTTTTTGATTTTCATTGAGTATAAGTAGCAAAAAAGTCATCTTCGGATGGCTTTTTGCTACAGTTGAGGGAAAGGGCTTGCAGTTATCGGCTTTTGTGCTATAATTGTTATAATATAGTAAAAAACAAGAGGAGTGTGAGGAAGTGGAAAAGAAAATTGTAAAAGATATTTTGTTTTTATCTCAGGTATCTCAGCCGGCAAGTCAGGAAGACCTTTATCTTGCCAGAGATTTGCAGGATACACTCTTAGCAAATCGTGAGACCTGCATTGGTCTAGCTGCCAATATGATTGGGGTGCAAAAGCGCGTGATTATCTTTAATCTTGGCTTGGTTCCCGTGGTCATGTTTAACCCAGTGCTTCTGTCCTTTGAAGGATCCTATGAGGCAGAAGAAGGCTGTTTGTCCTTGGTAGGTGTGAGATCAACTAAGCGTTATGAAACCATAAGGCTTGCCTATCGTGACAGCAAGTGGCAGGAACAGACCATTACCTTGACAGGCTTCCCAGCTCAGATTTGCCAGCATGAGCTGGATCACTTGGAAGGACGAATCATTTAGGAGGAAAGCAAATGAAACGAATAGTCTTTGAACTTATTTTTATCGCAACGACCTGGTATATCTTTTTACCGCCCCTTAACCTGACCAGCTGGGAATTTCTCTTCTTCCTCTGTGGGCATTTGTTAGTTGTGGCAATCTTATTTGGCTTTGGCAAGGGGATAAACCTTGTCAAAACGGTTCATGTGCGCCACGGTAAGGCGGAAGCTGCCTTAAATCTTGAGGGTTTCAAAATCAATCGGTTAGGGAAAATTCTGTTAGCTTCGATTGGAGGAATTCTTCTCTTGGCAGCTTTGGTTTCCTTGGTAACTTCCAGCATGTTTCAGGCTAAAAATTATGCCAATGTAGTCACGGTTACGGAAAAAGACTTTACTGAATTTCCTAAGAGTGACACCAGTAAGGTTCCTATCTTAGATAGAAGTACTGCTGAAAAAATTGGTGACCGCTACTTGGGTTCCCTAACAGATAAGGTGTCGCAGTACGTAGCGGCAGATACCTATACCCAATTGACAATTGATGGGAAACCTTATCGAGTGACGCCACTAGAATACGCAGACCCTATCAAGTGGTTTAACAATCAAGCTAAGGGAATCGGTGAGTATATCAAGGTGGACATGGTAACTGGAAATGCGGATTTGGTGGACTTGAAGACACCAATCAAGTATTCAGACTCGGAGTATTTTAACCGTGATGTCAAACGTCACCTGCGCTTGAAGTACCCGACCAAAATCTTTAAAACTCCATCTTTTGAGGTGGACGATGAGGGCAATCCTTTCTATGTAGCAACGGTTTACCAAAAGCAATTTGGACTTGCGGTTCCTCGTCCTGCTTCAGTCATTATCTTGGATGCTACAAATGGAGAAACCAAGGAATACAGCTTATCAGATGTTCCAGAATGGGTGGATAGGATCTATCCAGCAGAGGAAACCATTGAGCAAATCAACTACAACGGCAAGTACAAGGACGGTTTCTTGAATGCCATGATTTCCAAGAAAAATGTGACCCAGACTACCAATGGCTATAATTACTTGTCTATCGGTAATGACATCTATCTCTACACAGGTGTGACGTCGGCTAATGCGGATGAGAGTAATCTTGGTTTCATCCTTGAAAATATGCGAACAGGAGAAATTACTAAGTATAGCTTGGCTTCTGCGACAGAAGAATCAGCCCGTGAATCAGCAGAAGGTGCTGTTCAGGAGAAATCCTACAAAGCAACCTTCCCAATCCTCATCAACCTCAATGACAAGCCTTTCTACATCATGGGTTTGAAGGACAATGCTGGCTTGGTCAAAGAGTATGCTCTAGTAGACGCAGTCGAGTACCAAAATGTTATCGTAGCTACTACAGTGGAAGAGATGCTCAGCAAGTATGCCAATAAAAACGACCTTGAAATTGACAATGCAACGACAGAAAGCATCAAGGGAGTAGTAGCAGACCTCAAATCAGCTGTTATCAAGGGCGACACCGTCTACTTCTTTAAAGTTGATGGCAAGATTTACAAGGTTAAGGCCTCAGTATCAGATGACCTTCCTTACCTTGAAAATGGTAGAACCTTCGAAGGTCAAGTAGGAAAAGACAGCTATCTCAAGACCTTTAAAGTACAGTAATACTCTGCGAAAATCTCTTCAAACCACGTCAACTTTATCTGCAACCTCAAAGCTGTGCTTTGAGCAACCTGCGGCTAGTTTCCTAGTTTGTTCTTTGATTTTCATTGAGTATAAAAAAGGTTTATTTAAGAAATATATGTTATAATAAAATAAATTAAGACTAATGGAGGACAAAGAAATGGGTTTTTATTTGATGCTTGCTTCAATGCTACTTGGACTGCTCGCTTTGAAGATAGGTTTTTCTCAGTTCAAGGAGAAAAAAGATAAATTCTTATCTATCTTAACAAGTTTAGCTGGCGCAGCCCTTGTTCTCGTGGCTATCTGGTTAGGATGGCCCAAATAAATAGAGAAGCCTCGGTCAAACCGAGGTTTTTCATACTCTTCGAAAATCTCTTCAAACCGCGTCAGCTTCACCTTGCCGTACTCAAGTACAGCCTGCGGCTAGCTTCCTAGTTTGCTCTTTGATTTTCATTGAGTATCAAATCTGTCTTTTCCCTCTTTTATGATATAATAGAAACATGAACTTAAAAACTACTTTGGGCCTTCTTGCTGGACGTTCTTCCCACTTCGTTTTAAGCCGTCTTGGACGTGGAAGTACGCTTCCAGGAAAAGTCGCCCTTCAATTTGATAAAGATATTTTACAAAACCTAGCTAAGAACTACGAGATTGTCGTGGTCACTGGAACAAATGGAAAAACCCTGACAACTGCCCTCACTGTCGGCATTTTAAAAGAGGTTTATGGTCAAGTTCTAACCAACCC
The DNA here is from genome assembly GCF_013277295.1 of Streptococcus sp. 477. Lineage (NCBI taxonomy): Bacteria > Bacillati > Bacillota > Bacilli > Lactobacillales > Streptococcaceae > Streptococcus > Streptococcus sp. 477. The sequence goes on along the minus strand of NZ_VMMQ01000069.1, from coordinate 22,126 downwards.
AAGCGGTGCCAACATGATTACAGGAATTGCAACAACCTTCCTAACAGCCAAATCTTCAAAAACTGGGAAAAATATTGCCGTCCTCGAAATTGACGAAGCCAGTCTATCTCGTATCTGTGACTATATCCAGCCTAGTCTTTTTGTCATTACTAATATCTTCCGTGATCAGATGGACCGTTTCGGTGAAATCTATACTACCTATAACATGATATTGGATGCCATTCGGAAAGTTCCAACTGCTACTGTTCTCCTTAACGGAGACAGCCCACTTTTCTACAAACCATCTTTCCCAAATCCTATACAGTATTTTGGTTTTGACTTGGAAAAAGGACCAGCCCAACTGGCTCACTACAATACCGAAGGGATTCTCTGTCCTGACTGCCAAGGCATCCTCAAATATGAGCATAATACCTATGCAAACTTGGGTGCCTATATCTGTGAAGGTTGTGGATGTAAACGTCCTGATCTCGACTATCGTTTGACAAAACTGGTTGAGTTGACCAACAATCGCTCTCGCTTTGTCATAGATGGCCAAGAATACGGTATCCAAATCGGCGGGCTCTATAATATCTATAACGCCCTAGCTGCTGTGGCCATCGCCCGTTTCCTCGGCGCAGATTCCCAACTCATCAAACAGGGATTTGACAAGAGCCGTGCTGTCTTTGGACGCCAAGAAACCTTTCATATCGGTGACAAGGAATGTACCCTTGTCTTGATTAAAAATCCAGTCGGTGCAACCCAAGCTATCGAAATGATCAAACTAGCACCTTATCCATTTAGCCTATCTGTCCTCCTTAATGCCAACTATGCAGATGGAATTGACACTAGCTGGATCTGGGATGCAGACTTTGAGCAAATCACTGACATGGACATTCCTGAAATCAACGCTGGCGGTGTTCGTCATTCTGAAATCGCTCGTCGCCTCCGAGTGACTGGCTATCCAGCTGAGAAAATCACTGAAACGAGTAATCTGGAGCAAGTTCTCAAGACCATTGAGAATCAAGACTGCAAGCATGCCTATATTCTGGCAACTTATACTGCCATGCTGGAATTTCGTGAACTGCTGGCTAGTCGTCAGATTGTTAGAAAGGAGATGAACTAATGGTTTATACTTCACTTTCCTCAAAAGCTGGCAATTACCCCTATCAGCTCAACATTGCCCACCTCTACGGAAATCTCATGAATACCTACGGGGACAATGGAAACATCCTCATGCTCAAGTATGTTGCTGAAAAACTGGGAGCCCATGTGACCGTTGACATCGTTTCTCTCCATGATGATTTTGATGAAAATCACTACAACATCGCCTTTTTCGGAGGCGGTCAAGACTTTGAACAAAGTATCATTGCAGACGACCTACCTGCTAAAAAAGAGAGCATTGACAACTACATCAAAAACGACGGTGTGGTTCTCGCTATCTGCGGTGGTTTTCAACTATTGGGTCAATATTATGTTGAAGCTTCAGGCAAACGCATCGAAGGACTAGGGGTCATGGGCCACTACACTCTCAACCAGACCAATAACCGTTTTATCGGGGACATCAAGATTCACAATGAAGATTTCAATGAAACCTACTATGGATTTGAAAATCACCAGGGACGTACCTTCCTCTCTGATGACCAAAAACCACTGGGACAGGTTGTCTATGGAAATGGAAACAACGAAGAAAAGGTCGGCGAAGGGGTTCATTATAAGAATGTCTTTGGTTCCTACTTCCACGGGCCTATCCTCTCTCGTAATGCCAATCTGGCTTATCGCCTAGTCACTACAGCCCTCAAGAAGAAATATGGTCAGGACATCCAACTCCCTGCCTATGAAGATATTCTCAGCCAAGAAATCGCTGAAGAATACAGTGATGTCAAAAGCAAGGCTGACTTTTCTTAAACAAAGTGAAACTATATCAAAGAACTCCGTTATCTTGTCGGAGTTTTTTTGTCTTTTCTTTTACCCTTCTCCCTTGCATTTTCTCTCTTTTTTTGCCAAAATAGAGGGGTAGAAAGAAGGTAGCATATGTCTAAATTACAACAAATCGTAACATATCTTGAATCAGAAAAACTAGACGTCGCTGTCGTATCTGACCCCGTCACAATCAATTACCTCACTGGTTTTTACAGTGATCCCCATGAACGCCAAATGTTCCTCTTTGTCCTAGCGGATCAGGAACCTCTCCTCTTTGTCCCAGCTCTTGAAGTAGAACGTGCAAGTAGCACCGTTTCCTTCCCAGTAGTGGGCTATGTCGATTCTGAAAATCCATGGCAAAAAATCAAACATGCTCTTCCACAACTTGACTTCAAACGTGTCGCTGTTGAGTTTGACAATCTCATCTTGACCAAATACCATGGTTTGAAAACAGTTTTTGAGACTGCTGAGTTTGACAACCTCACTCCTCGTATCCAACGCATGCGCCTCATCAAATCAGCTGATGAAGTGCAAAAAATGATGGTTGCAGGTCTTTATGCTGACAAGGCTGTTCATGTTGGTTTTGACAATATTTCTCTTGATAAGACTGAGACAGATATCATCGCACAAATTGACTTTGCCATGAAACGTGAAGGTTACGAAATGAGCTTTGATACCATGGTCTTGACTGGTGATAATGCTGCGAATCCACACGGCATTCCAGCAGCTAATAAGGTTGAAAATGATGCTCTTCTCCTCTTTGACCTGGGTGTTCTGGTCAATGGCTATGCGTCAGATATGACTCGTACAGTCGCTGTCGGCAAACCAGACCAATTCAAGAAAGATATTTACAACTTGACTCTTGAAGCCCAACAAGCTGCTCTTGACTTTATCAAGCCAGGTGTGACTGCTCATGAAGTGGACCGCGCTGCCCGTGAGGTCATCGAAAAAGCTGGTTATGGTGAGTACTTCAACCACCGTCTCGGGCATGGTATCGGTATGGATGTCCATGAATTCCCATCTATCATGGAAGGAAACGACATGGTCATCGAAGAAGGCATGTGCTTCTCTGTTGAACCAGGTATCTATATCCCTGGTAAAGTCGGTGTTCGTATTGAAGACTGCGGTGTTGTTACCAAGGATGGCTTTGACCTCTTTACAAGTACCAGCAAAGACTTGCTTTATTTTGATTAAGATAGCAACAAACCCTAGTTAGACAAGAAGAATCACTTCTGTTTTATGACGTCCATTCTGAATGAAATTCTTCATTGTTCCCCTATGATTGGTTACAAGTCTCTCAATATTTTTAAGCCCCCATCCCTCTGTCTGACGTTCCTTTCGTATTACCAATTCATTCTCATCAAATGAATTCTCGATAGCAATAAAGAGTTTCTTCTGAAAATATCGTATTCCTAAGATCAAGACCCTATCTTCTTTATTACTCAAGCGCATACAGGCTTCAAGACTATTGTCCAACAAATTACCAAGTAAAACCGCTAAAATATCTGGATTGATTTCTAATCGTTGAGGTACAAAACAATCAATTTCCAATTGTATGTCCTCTACCTTATCCTGTAATTTTTGATTGAGTAAAAAGTTAATTGTTGTATTCTTGGAGTAACAGACAGTTTGGTTCTCTATACTATTTGTCATGCTTTGGAGATAAGACTTCGCTTGTTCAGGATCTTCTTTTAAAAGTGCAAGGAGGATTAAATGTTGATTTTTCAAATCGTGTTGAATCCTTTGAATCCTCCTATAATCTTTTTTAGATTGTTTCATTTCTCTCAGTTGAAAGGTCATCTGTTCCGTCTCTAGTATGCTTTGATAATACCTCTGTTGTTGCTGAGAAAGATATAGGGTGAAATAGAGAGAAGAGAACGTTAACACAATGAGGGCTAATACAGAAACAAAAGAAAGATAATCCTTCTCAAACACTTGCCCTTGAATCGCTGATACTGTAAAAGCAAAACAAATGGACAAAAATGGTACAATAAACTGGTATAACCAAGTCCCTTTAGAAACAGTATAAACTAACTTTTGATGTGCACGAAAAAGTTGTCGAAGAACCAGGGTCACTAGCAATGATAAAAGAAAAGCTACAGCGAGATAAAAAAGCATGGCTATTAGATTTTCTGAAATGACTGATAAAGGGGAAAATAGTTGCACTGCTTGATTGAGTATAGTACCAGCTAGTAAAGTTAGACTCATCTGACAAAAAATCCAAAACGAAGATTCTTGAACAGCATATCCAAAATAAAGACCTAAAAAATAATACTCTGCGATACTGAGAATAAGATTCCCTACTAAGAAAAGATTAGCTCCTGAAAATAATATCGTCAACAAGGCATGGAAAAATAAAAGGAGAGAAGTAAAGATACAAATTCTCCTAGACTTTTCTTTTTGGGACAGAGGTCTATAAAAGAAAATAATTCCCAAAAATAAATCAAACAGAATACTCACAATCCGCAAACTGACTAACATTAAAAATTCCTCTCACTCAGATAATAATAATACTTTTCTCTAAAAGACGTTTGAAATTTTCGGCTAATTGGAAGGTGATTTTCATCCATTCCATTTAAAATTGTGACTATTTGCGAATCAAACTCTGTCACATATCTAGGATTGATAATATAGGAAGAATGAATTTGAATAAAGTAATCAGGTAATTTCTCTAAAATATCTTTCGTTTTAAGCAAAGCTTTGTAAGTCTGATCTTTAGTGTAAATAAAGACAGCACGCTTATCCTTTTCAAAAAATACAATGTCATTTAAAGGCAGTGAATAATGCTGCTTTCCAAAAGTAAACGTAAATACAGCTTGCCCTAAATTCAAAAAACGTACCACTCTATCCAGAGTTTTATATAATTTTTTAGAAGTCACTGGTTTAAGTAAATAATCAAAAGTCTGCACTTCAAAAACCTGCTCCATATAATCTCGATAACTGGTAACAAAGATAATCGGGATAAAAGGGTTTACCTTACGGATTTTTTGTGCCATATCAATTCCTGTTATCTGTGGCATCTCGATATCCAAAAAAACACAACTGTACTTCTCTGTCAATTGTTCTAATAGTTTTTGGGGATTCGTATAAACACTCGTTTCTATTTTGATGTCCTTATAAGATAAGAGTAAGTTTTCTAGCTGACTACCATCCCTATTAGAATCATCACAAATCGCAATTTTTAACATCAAATTCCTCACTACAAGCATGATTTTGCCAATTATAACGTCAAATACGTCAATTATGACATGCTGATAAAAAAATCGTTAATTTATTATACAATATTCTTATCAAATATGAAAGGAGTTACAAAAATGAAAAATATTCAAGTGCGTAAAGTTATTGCTAAAACTGATATTAGCTGGGGTGTTTTCTAAATTTTGGGCACCTCTAAAAACTACCGGTTTTCTATGTTTAGTAACCAGAAAAGGTTGAAAAATTAGCATTTTAAAATTGAGTTTTTAGAGGAGTTCTTTTCTATTTATTCCTACTGTTGGAATTGAGTAGATAGGTTCACCATTTTCTTTCTACTTATTTCCATTTGTAATAGGAACTGGGAGTTGCAAGACGAGGATATATGATTTATAATCACCTCGTCTTCCTTTTTTAATAAAATAGTGAGGTTAAAATGAAATTCTATCATCCAAGAATAAAAGAAATATATCCTGTTTATAAACTTCATAAAAATTTATTTAGGATTGGGCTACAAATTGGTATAACCACAGAAATTAAGGATGATAATAATAAAATGTGGAATTTAGTCAATATTTTGGACGGACGTCCTTTTCAAGATATTCTCAATATCATACTAACAAAATATGATGATTTAACTGAAGAAGACATCACAGGCGCTCTTGAACTCTTAGATAATGAGGGGGTTCTCGAAGAAGCGGGCGAAATTCAGGATATTAAAGAACGTTATCATTCAAATATATATTATTTCAGTCGCTATTTAAATAGCTTCCAAGATAGTATTGCAACACAGAAAAAAATTCATCAGTCTACTATCCTTTTACTAGGTCTTGGTGGTGGGGGTTCTAACATACTGACATTACTAGCAGGCTTGGGACCTAAAAAGATAAAAATAGTGGATTTTGACATTGTTGAGCAAAGTAATCTAGGAAGACAATTTCTATACAAGGAAGATGATATTGGCTTATCTAAAGTTCAAATTGCCCATAGAGAAGTTACAAAAATGAATTCCGATATTGAAGTAGAAACCCATAATATACGTATCACCTCTGTAAGTGACTTGATTCCTTTACTTGATGATGTTGATATTACGATATGTGTGATTGATGAACCTCAATATGATATTCAACGTATCGTAAATAAAGCAATCGTTACAAAAAATATTCCCTGTATATTTGGCGCCAGTCAAGTTAGTCGTGGTCGTGTCTATTCAGTTATCCCTTACCAAACAGGCTGTTTTGATTGTTTAAATATTTATTATACAAAAATTGACACTCTATTCCTTGAACAATTCCACGGTGTTCGTACGATTACAAAAACAATCCCTACAATAGCCTATGGTCCAGCAATATTTCAACTGACTTCTGCCATTGTTGATGAAACTATCCGATTATTAACTCAATATACGGAACCAATTAGCCTTAACCATCAATACGAAATCAATTATGAAAACGGAGCCTCATTCACACACGATTCTTGGGGACGCTATCTTGATGAATGTCCAACATGCGGCACAGGTAAAGAAGACGATTGGGAAATTTTTTCTAAGTACGGAGAATTAAAGTTATGACAACTGCAAAACTCGTAATTGATAATTTGACTAAATCTTTTGATGGTCAGCACTTAGCCAATAATCATATTTCCTTAGAAATATCACCAGCAAAAATCACGGCTTTTTTGGGACACAATGGAGCTGGAAAATCTACTCTATTGAATCAAATGATTGGTTTTACTAAACCTGACCAAGGAGATATTTTGTATGGTGATATTTCTTTTATATACAATCGTAAACAAGCACGTACCTTAATTAGTTATATGTCTCAACAATATGCCCCACTCGACAAATTAACCGTAGAACAAAATTTAGAAATACTTGGAAAAATGCGAGGATTGAGTTCCCAAGAACTAGAAAAAACAATCAGCCAGCTTCTCACTGATTTAGAAATTGAAGACTATCGTTACAAAAAAGGTAAGGATCTTTCGGGCGGTCTCAAAAGACTAACTTCCTTCGCTATGACACTAATCGGTAGCTCAGACATCATTCTTCTTGACGAACCAACAAATGATGTTGACCCCATTCGTCGTGAAAAGCAATGGCAATTATTGCAAAAGTTAGCTAGCAAGGGGCATACCATTATTATCGTTACTCATAATCTTCTGGAGGTTGAAAAATATGCAGATAATTACGCCCTCTTTAATAATGGTAGATTGCTCAAATCAGGAAAGGTTAAGCAAATCATCCATGACAAACTGTATCAGATAAGCTTTGATTTTAAGACTAAAAGTATATTAGACAAAATAGAAGATTATACAATTATCAATAGTGTTAGTTGTCAATTAGAGATTGAGGAAAGAAGTCTAGCTCCATTGATAGCACAACTGACAGAAGAACTTGGTCAAAAAACAATTTCCAATCTCTCTCTTCATCAAAAAACATTGACTATTTCTGACCTTTATAGAGAGGAGCTAACCAACTAATATGACTCAATTTTTTTACTTACTTCATTGGAACTACTTGCGCCAAAAAGAGCTTTTCATCCTTTTTACACTAGCACAGCTCCTCTTATCCATTTCTCTTCTTTTTGGCTACCCTCTAGTTATTGGCGATATCGATTCGACTACTGCCTACTATCTTTCGTCTGGTTCTGTTTTAATTGGAATTATCTCCATGGGTTGTACAATTTCCTCCCCTGTTATAGCAAATGATAAGTTGGAAGGGCATTTTGATTATATTCGTGCCTTACCCATCCCTAGGATATTCATTTCTCTCGCTGACTTGTGGATGTGGTTAATTGCCATTTTGCCGGGAGTTTTTATTTCTATTCTACTTGGGTATGTCCGTTTTTCTGTTCGTCTCCATCCATCTTTTCTTGGTGTTTTTATTGTGCTTCTGATTTGTCTTACTATGATTAGTCTGGGATTTGCTATAGCCTACACCTTTTCTCCAAATACAGTAACCCTTATGTCGCAGCTAATTCTTATGATTGGACTCATGTTCTCACCACTCATGTATCCTGCAGATCGACTACCTGAGTGGGTAAACCATCTTTACCGTGCCCTCCCTTTCGTCCCTTCCTCAAATCTTCTGCGAGCCAGCCTTTACGACTACGGAAATGTTTCTCTATTGGACATGAGTATTCTCATTCTTTGGATTATGTCAACACAGTTAATTATTTTAAGAACTCTTCATAAAGAAAAATGATTGCCCCTAAAGCTTTTCTTATAGACTAAGCCAATAAAAAGAACCTTCATGACTATTCGAAAAGCTAAACAAGAAGATATTCCTAAATTACTCGATTTATTACAACAAATCCTTACGCTTCACCACCAAGCTCGACCAGATATTTTTAAGCAAACTGGGACTAAATATAGTTCCTCTGAGTTGCAAAATATTCTCTCTCAAGAACATACCCCTATTTTTGTTTTTGAAGATAAGAAGGGACAAGTTCTCGAACACCTATTTTGTACCATAAAAGATAAAACAGATAATCCTGTTCTCCAAGAAATCAAAACCCTTTTTATCGAAGATTTATGTGTAAGCTCAAAATGCTCGTGGTCAAAAAATTGGTAATCAACTCTGTCAATTCGCTCTCAATTATGCTAAAGAAATTGGCTGCAATAATCTAACCCTAAGTGTCTGGAATGATAACGAGGGTGCTCTCCGCTTTTATCAAAGACAAGGGATGAAACCCCAAGAAACAACAATGGAAATGATAATTGATTAAGAAGTAATCTATAAAAAGATGTTAGAAAAAGTTTAATTTCACTAGAAAATGAGGAAAATCTTCCCACAATAAAACGCATAGTATCAAGGTTTCAACACCTGATACTATGCGTTTTTTCTAATTCTTAGGACTTTCTCCACAGCCTCTTTACTTAATCTTCTTGATACTTTGACTAAGGATAAATCCTACAATCATCCCTACCATATTTTGTATGAAATTTGGTAGGATTTCTGGTAGAGCTGCAGCCCAGCCATTCATCAATGTAGAACCCAAGGCGTAACCCCCTACCATGGCAATCGTTGCCAAAACGAGGCCTAACCACTGAGTTTTTCCTTTAAATCCTGCGAAAAATCCCTGTAAGCCATGGTTGACCAAGCTAAAGAACATCCACTGAGGATAGCCTGATAAGAGGTCAATCAAGAAACCTGCTAGTCCTCCGACTACAGCTCCTTCACGACTACCAAAGTAAAAGGCCGCAAAGAAGACACCCGCATCTAAAAGAGTTAGGATGCCTGTCGGTGTTGGGATTTTTAAGAAATAACCTAGAACCACAGAAAGGGCGGTTAATAGGGATACAAGGGCGATTTTAGTTGTTTTGGTTTGCTTCATATTGTCTTACTCCATACTGATCTGCTTGTGCAATAGCACGATAAACGAAAGCCTTAGAGCTTTCTACTGCTGGCAAAAGTTTATCACCTTTAACCAAGTGACTGGCAATGCTGGAAGCAAAGGTACAACCTGCACCAGCATTTTGCCCTTGAATGACAGGATTTTCTAGAACTGTAAAGTTTTGTCCATCATAAAAGACATCCACAGCCTTGTCCTGACTAAGGCGATTGCCTCCCTTAATAATGACTGCTGGCGCTCCTAAATCATGCAATTTCTGCGCTGCAGTTTTCATGTCTTCCAAGGTTTTGATTTCTTGACCAGCTAATAATTCTGCTTCTGGGAGGTTAGGCGTAATCACACTGACATAAGGGAAAAAGCGAATCAACTCTTGGCAAAGTTCACTAACTGCTACGTCGTGCGTTTCCTTGCAGACCAAGACAGGGTCCAATACCACAGGCACTCCTGGGCGTTTCTTGATAAAGTCCAATGCCTTCTCAGCCACACTGACAGTAGGGAGAAGACCAATCTTAATTCCCCCAAACTCCACATCACGCAAGCTATCCAATTCATGTTGAAAAATGGTATCGTCAGTTGGAAAGACTTCAAATCCTTTTTCTGTCAAGGCTGTCAAACAAGTCACTGCTACAACGCCATGCAAGCCGTTCAAAGTATAGGTAGCCAAATCAGCTGACAGGCCACCACCACTAAAAATATCATTTCCAGAAAGTGCTAAAATACGATTATTCTTCATAACGAATCTCCTTTAAATATAAACCATTTGGTGCTGCAGTGGGACCTGCAAGCTGCCTGTCCTTTTTCTCCAAGATGAGGTCAATCTGCTCTACTGGCATACGCTTGTTGCCGATTTTGAGCAGTGTCCCCACCATATTGCGAATCTGTTTATACAAGAAACCATTTCCTGAAAAGGTAAAAGTCAAAAACTGGCCTGTCTCATCAACCCTAAGACTGGCTTCTGTAATAGTGCGAACCTTATCCTCTACACTAGTCCCAGAGGCTGTAAAGCCAGTGAAATCATGGGTTCCTTCTAGCTTTTTGACGGCCTCCTGCATCCTCTCCACATCAAGTGGGTAAGGGAAGTGGGTGGCATAGTGACGGCGCATGGGATTTTTGGGACGTCCTCTATCCACGATAAACTCATAGGTCTTGCTATGCTTAGCATAACGGCAATGAAAATCATCCGCTACCAGATCAATCGAAATCACATCAATATCTTCAGGGGACTGGGTGTCCAAGGCAAAGCGAAGTTTTTCCTCATCCATTTGATAGGGCAAGTCAAAATGAAGCACCTGTCCCAGAGCATGAACCCCACTATCTGTCCTACCAGCACCGTGAACAGTAATAGCTTGCCCTTTATTTAACCTGGTCAAGGTTTTTTCAATTTCTTCCTGAACGCTACGCGCATGAGGCTGGCGCTGAAAGCCAGCAAAGGCATAACCATCATAGGAAATAGTTGCTTTATATCTCGTCATAACCTCTATTTTATCAAGAAATTAGTCTGTAAACAAGGACCTAAAACAAATATTGTATGGGTATAAAAATCTCATACTCTTCGAAAATCTCTTCAAACTACGTCAGTTTCCATCTGCAACCTCAACACACTATTTTGAGCAACCTGCGGCTAGCTTTCTATAGTAGATTGAAATAAGATATGAATAATTCTATTAGGAAAGTCAAATTAATTTCTAGAAATATTTTAGCAGCTACAGCGTACTATTCCAAACTCAATCAACTATGCTCTTTGATTTTCATTGAGTATCAAAAGAAAAACTTAGGAATCAATCCTAAGCTCTCTTCTGAAGTAGGTACATGACAAAGATAGAGATTACAATCAACCAACCTCCTAAGATACTAAAGACCAACATCCCATTGTGAGTTAGTAAGCCAATTGCACCTAGAACGAATGGGGTCGTAAAGGCTCCGAAACTACAGCCTAATACAGCAAATGAAGTTGCTTGATTGAGGAGTTTAGCTGGAATTCGTTCAGAGACAAGTTGAAAGACCGTCGTCAAGACTACACTATAGGCAAATCCAGCCAGAACACTTCCTGCTACTACCACCCACAAGGATGGAGACAAGGCAATCACGATTTGCCCCAAGCCAAATGTAATACCAGACCAGAGGAGCAGTTTCTCTTTAAAGATAGAAATCAAGAAAGAAAAACTCACTCCAGCCACAATCCCGATTAACTGCATGAGACTAAGAACAAAACTAGATAACTGGGCATCCCCCAATCCTCTTTCCACCATCAAACTTGGAATACGGATGGTAATAGCTGTATTGGTACAAACTACAGCTGCCGCTTCGATAGCTAGGGTAAAAATCAAGCCTTTCATTTCTCGAGTTAAACGACTTGCTTCCTTCGCTCTTTTCTTGACTTCTTTCTTTGATTTTCCATAAGGGACAAAGAGCAGATAAAGGGGCAGCACCAAAAATCCAGCACTATAGGCTAGAAAGATAGCTGTCCAACCAAAGGCCAACAACTGACCGACGGCCAAGGTAATGAGAGAAGCTCCAACGACCTCTGCAGAAGCGCGTAGCCCTAACATCTGAATTCGCCTTTTTCCTTGATAGCGTTCACTGATAATAGAAATGGCCTTGGCATTGATCATCCCAACACCTAAACCAAAAAGAAGCCGTGTTCCAAAGACAAAGGAATAGGCTTGGTACCAGAAGGGAGCTGTACCGCTCAATGATAAAATCAGCAAGCCCAAACTAATCTGTAAGCGCTCAGGAAATATTTTTTCTAAGAAACCATTTAGCAGTAACATCATCATGATTCCAAAGGAAGGCAAGCTCACCAAGAACTCAATTTGTTCCTTAGAATAACCCTGATAATAGTCAAACATGGCTGGTAGGGCACTCGAAATGGAAAAGGAGGTAATCAAAACGAGGGAGAGAGCCAAAATGCTGGCCCGTTCTAAAAATTGTTTCATGAAATCTCTTTCTATATTTCTCTTAATCTTCTACTTTTTTGATAGTTATCAAAAAAGCAAGAAAAGAAGAAGCCTCATTGGTACACAGACTCCTTCTCAAACTCGAAAATGAATCCCTTGTGTCTTATACTCAATGAAAATCAAAGAGCAAACTAGGAAGCTAGCCGCAGGCTGCTCAAAACAGTGTGTTGAGGTTGCAGATGGAAACTGACGTGGTTTGAAGAGATTTTCGAAGAGTATTAGAATGACTTTCTCTTGATTTGCTTAATAAAGTAGAAGATAAATCCTGCTACCATATAGGCAACAAAGATAATCAGACACCACTTGAATACGACATCCCAACCCTTGTTCACATTTAAAAAGAAGTAAGGGAAAGGATTATCCTTGGCATTTGGAATATTGAGTTTTAGAACCAAGCCATTAAAAAGAGCAAACATCATATACAGCAAGGGTAAAATGGTCCACACTGCTGGATCCCAAATCTTATATTGACCCTGTTTGTCAAAAAAGAGGGTATCCGCTAAAAACCAGATGGGAACGATATAGTGGCAAAGGAAATTTTCTAGGGTATAGAAATTAGTCGCAATGGGCGCCAAGAGGAAATGGTAAATCACACAGGTAATCATGATACTCATGGTGACCCCACCTTTTAAGCGCAAGAGACTTGGCCTTTGCCAATTTTCACCTACACGGCTCATAACCTTTAGAAGATAAAGGGTAAAAATAGTTACCAAGAGGTTGGACAGAACCGTGTAATAGAGAAGCATCCCAAAACCACCATGCTTAGTAATTTCAAGATAAACTCCCGTAAAAGCCGCTAGAAACAAGAAGATACGGCTATAAAATACAAGTTTATAGTGTTTTGACATGCTTAAATCTTCCTCACAAACTCTGATTTAAGTTTCATGGCACCAAAACCATCAATCTTACAGTCGATATTGTGGTCGCCTTCTACGATGCGGATATTTTTCACGCGCGTCCCTTGTTTCAAATCTTTTGGCGCACCTTTTACTTTCAAGTCCTTGATGAGAGTTACTGTATCACCATCAGTCAATTTATTTCCGTTGGCATCGATAGCGACAAGACCTTCTTCTACTTCTGCAACTTCAGCAGGATTCCACTCATGAGCACACTCTGGGCAAACCAGTAGAGCACCGTCTTCGTAGACATACTCTGAGTTACATTTTGGACAATTTGGTAAATTGTTCATGGTTTCTCCTTATCATCATTCACTATTCTTTGAAAATCAAAATTTCTCGAACAGCAACTATTATACCCTAAAATCAGCATTTTGACAAATTTAGAAAAAAACCGATATCAATCTATCGGCTTTTCTACATTTACATTCTTTTTTCAGCTTCTGCTTTGATTTTTTCAACTACTTCTTGAATGTTCAAACCAGTTGTATCAAGGTAGACAGCATCCTCTGCTTGTTTGAGAGGAGAAGTCTCACGATGACTATCCTTGTAGTCACGCGCAGCAATTTCCTTTTTTAGGGTTTCAAGGTCTGTTTCAATTCCCTTGGCAATATTTTCCTTGTAACGACGCTCTGCTCTCTCATCAACAGAAGCTACTAGGAAAATTTTCAATTCTGCTTGTGGCAATACAACAGTTCCAATATCGCGACCATCCATGACAATCCCGCCTTGCTGGGCAATTTCTTGTTGGAGAGAAACCAGTTTCTCACGCACTTCAGGAATTGCTGCAATAGCAGAAACATGATTGGTCACTTCATTTTCACGGATAGGATGGGTAATATCCACATCTCCTACAAAAACAAGCTGGTCTCCAGTTTCTGAACGTCCAAAGCTGATTGGATGCTGGTCCAACAAGGCTAGAAGGGCTTCGACTTCTTCAACTCCTAATTGGTTCTTAAGAGCCATATAGGTCGCTGCACGATACATAGCTCCTGTATCAAGGTAGGTGAATCCAAAATCCTTAGCAATAATCTTTGCGACCGTACTCTTACCGCTGGAAGCAGGACCATCAATAGCAATTTGAATTGTTTTCATATCGGCTCCTATTTTATTTTTATAACATCACCTGGATTAGCAAACCAAGATCCTGTAGCCATGTGCCCAGGATTCAAGGCCTCTAACTGAGCAATGGAGATTCCTGCACGAGCGGCAATAGCTGCTTCCCCTTCTCCTGCGAGAACTTTAATCGTTCCTTCAGGATTAGCAGCTTCTTCTGAACTACTAGAAGTAGATTCTGGCTCTGAACTCTGCTCAGGCTGAGAACTGCTTGAAGATGAGATTTGTACTACACTTGCATCAGAATCATGAAAGTCTTTTAAGGCTGCTGTGCGATTACTTCCCCCCGATGATAGATAGATGAGAACGATGACCATCACCACCACAATTACAAAGAAAATACTAGCTAGGATCGTCAAAATACGATTAGCCATCCTATCAGCCCCTCCGTGGTTTCGATGCCGACGCTCTGCTCTTGCTTCTTCTTGATCATAAATATCTTCTTGCCACGGTTCTTTTGCCATACCTTACTCCTTGTTTTTTTTTACTTTTCTTATTACAATATAAATATGAACATGAAAATCACACTTATACCTGAACGATGCATCGCCTGTGGGCTTTGCCAAACTTATTCTGACTTATTTGATTACCACGATAATGGAATCGTGCGTTTTTACGATAATCCTGACCAACTGGAAAAAGAAATTTCTCCTAGTCAGGATGTCTTAGAGGCTGTTAGAAACTGTCCGACACGTGCCTTGATTAAAGATCAACACTAATCTCTCATAGTAAATTGACAAGAACGTTTCACTCTTTCTAGTTTAGCATATTTCCATGTAAAATTATAGTCTTTTCACTTTATTTTTTTCTGTAAAATCAGGAAGATCACTTTTTTCTTTAACGAGATAAAGTGGTCTTTTTTTAGTCTCCAAATAAATCTTACTGCAACTTATAATCTAAATTCCTCAATGAGAATAGACTTCTACCATTCTATTTCCTTTACCCTTTTTACAAATTCATTCCACTCTCGTCTACAATCTTTAGATAGGCATATATCCGTATAATTGAACGATAAATCTTTAATATTCTTCCACCAATCAAAAGAATTTCCCGCTTCTTCTGTTTCTATTCTTTTGTTAACTACTTCAACAATTGTATTATCTATCTCTTCCTTGTCATCTAAACTTAGAAATCTCCATTCAATTCCATTTGTATAAATTACTTTTTTATAGCATAAAATGTCTCCAATAAGTTGTCCCATCTCTCTAGTTAAATGTTCAAAACTGTTCGATAAGGTTGATTTGATTTCTTCCTCTGTAATTAAACGATGATTTAAATTCTTAACTTCCACGCACCCTCGAAGTTTTTTCCATTCTTTAATTTTTATACTTTTTCTGGATTTGTTTTCATAAGTCTTATCTAAAATAACTATATCAGGAAAATTACTTAGACCATAATATATTTGTCCCATATTACTCTTTCTTCTTCCGAAAACATATCTTTTTGATAAACTATCTTTTAAAGTTGGCTTAATTATATCAGCAATTATAGGATACAATTCAGCTTCTACATAATTTTGTTTCTCAATAAGTCCGATTTCTTCAATATAATCCTCTTTACTTAGCATAAAATAACCCTCCTGAATTTTTTATTTATTAAGTTATCGTCTTTGCAGTAAATTTATTCCACATAGTTCATTTATATCATGTCAAATCCCTAATTTTTTTAAAAATCACTCAAGTTCCAGACCAAAAGAATTATAATTACAAAAAAGTGACTGCGCCAGATAATTCCTACTTTTTCATGATCTATGATAACTTTTTTCTTTGATAAGATAAAGTGGTCTTTTTTTAGTCTCCAAATAAATCTTACTGATATATTTACCGAGAATCCCAATGGTCAAGAGTTGAATGCCTCCAAGAAAGAGAATAACAGCCATCAGAGAGGTCCAACCAGATGTCGGATTGCCCAAAATGAGGGTCCGAACCACAACAAAAAAGGTCATCAGCAGAGAAAGAAAACAAGATAGGAGACCAGCTACAAAGGCTATAGTCAAAGGGAAATCTGAAAAATTAACAATCCCTTCAATGGAGTAAAAAAAGAGTTGCCTAAAACTCCAACTGGTCTTGCCGGCCTGCCTTTCGACATTAGGATAGTCCAGATAGTAGGTTTTAAAACCGACCCAGGCAAAAAGTCCTTTAGAAAAACGATTGAACTCAGTCAAACTTAAAATGGCATCGACTACAGACCGTCTCATCATGCGAAAATCACGGACACCTGATGGCAGGGCTACTGGACTAATTTTTTGCATAAGGCGGTAAAAGAGATTAGCACAAAAACTGCGAAAGAAGGGTTCTCCCTCCCGACTAGTTCTCCGTGTTCCAACACAGTCCAAATCTGCATTCTGGTCTAGTAAGTTTTTCATCTCAAGCAACATACTAGGAGGATCTTGGAGGTCTGCATCCATCACCACCACCAAATCTCCTGTCGCATATTGCAAGCCTGCATAAAGGGCTGCTTCTTTGCCAAAATTTCGAGAGAAAGAAAGATAATGCACTGCCGGATTTTGCTCCCGATAGGCCTTTAAAAGTTCCAAGGTTCCATCGTTCGATCCATCCTCGACAAAGACATACTCGATTTCTGTTTCCAAATCTGGAATCAAATCTTCCAGAGCCTGATAAAAAAGAGGAAGTACTTCCTCTTCGTTTAAGCAGGGGACAATGATTGACATCACCATCTTAGTCTTCAAATCCATTTGGATGCTTGCTTTGCCAACGCCATGTATCTTCACACATTTGGGTGATGCCGAGTTCTGCTTCCCAGCCCAGTTCTGCTTTGGCTTTTGCAGGATCTGAATAGCAGGCTGCGATATCCCCTGGGCGACGGTCTACGATGCGGTAAGGAATTGGGCGTCCCACTGCTTTTTCCATATTTTGGATAATTTCAAGAACTGAGTAGCCTTTACCTGTTCCAAGGTTATAAACGTTTAGGCCTGAACCTTTTTGGATTTTTTTCAGAGCTGCGACGTGACCTTTAGCCAAATCGACAACGTGGATATAGTCACGAACACCAGTTCCATCTTCGGTATCGTAATCGTCTCCAAACACTTGCACTTGCTCTAATTTCCCAACAGCTACTTGAGTCACATATGGCAAGAGGTTGTTTGGAATACCGTTTGGATTTTCTCCTAGGTCTCCACTTTCATGGGCTCCGATTGGGTTGAAATAACGAAGCAAGACCACATTCCATTCTGAGTCTGCCTTGTAGATATCTATCAAAACTTCCTCTAGCATGAGCTTGGTACGACCGTATGGATTGGTCACTGAAAGTGGGAAATCTTCCAGGATTGGCACTGTATGAGGATCCCCGTAAACTGTCGCAGAAGAACTGAAAATGATGTTCTTACAGTTGGCTTCTTCCATAGCTTTCAAAAGGCTAAGAGTTCCTGCGATATTGTTGTCATAGTAGGCAAGAGGAATACGAGTAGATTCACCGACAGCCTTCAAGCCAGCAAAGTGAATGACCCCTGTTGGTTCTTCTTGTTTGAAAATGTCACGAAGAGTATCTATATCACGGATATCTGCCTCATAGAAAGGTACTTCAACTCCTGTAATTCTCTCAACAACTTCTAAACTTTTGCGATTGCTGTTGACAAGGTTATCCACCACAACAACCTGATGACCTGCTTGGATTAACTCAATAACAGTGTGGGTTCCGATAAAACCTGCTCCACCCGTTAGCAAAATCTTTTCTTGCATCTTAATTCCTCGATTCTCGGATTATTTTTTCTTATTTTACCATTTTTGATAGGGAATGTCATTTGCCATCCTAGAGGGTAAGATAAAATTTCAGTAAAATGCTTATACTCTTCGAAAATCTCTTCAAACAACGTCAGCTTCGCCTTGCCATGGGTATGGTTACTGACTTCGTCAGTTCCATCCACAACCTCAAAACAGTGTTTTGAGCAGCCCGCTGCTAGTTTCCTAGTTTGTTTTTTGATTTTCATTGAGTATTATTCGCTTTTTACCGGTTTGACATAGTTTTCAATTGGGTAGTTTTCAGGGTTCAAAGTCAACTCCTTGCCTTTGACCAATTGAGCTAGGTGGTAACCAATAATAGGACCAGTTGTGAGGCCTGATGAACCTAGTCCACTAGCAGCGTAGACACCTGCCAATTCTGGCACTTGCCCAAAGAAAGGAGAGAAATCACTAGTATAGGCACGGATTCCCACACGCTCAGCCCTTGAAGTCGCTCTAGCTAAAACTGGATAGTGAGGTAAGGCTGCCTCCTCCATTTGCTGGAGCAAGATTTCATCTACCGTCAAATCAAATCCCATATCATTTTCATGGGTAGCACCTAGGGACAATTTACCACCTGCAAAAGGAATCAAATCCCATTCCCCTTCTGGCATGACAACAGGGTAAAATTCCATGTCTTGGGCCAGCTGATAATCTCGGAGCTGTCCTTTCTGAGGACGGACATCCACAGCATAACCCAAGGGTTCTAACATATCCCCCAACCAAGCTCCCGTCGCCAAAATAACCTGCTCAAACTCCTCTTCACCAATCTGGTAGCCTGATGCTAACGGTGTCAGAGTCACTTTTTCTTTGACCAGCTTGACATGACTGGATTCCAGCAAACGAGTCACTAAAAGTTGGCCATCTACTCTCGCTCCACCAGAAGCATAGAGCAGACGGTCAAATCCCTGCAAACCAGGGAATAATTCATTAGATGATGCTTGGTCCAGAATGGCTAATTGCCCTATCAAGGGAGATTCTTCTCTGCGCTGGAGGGCTAATTCATAGAGTTCTTCCAACTTGGATTCATCCTTTTTCAGGAGAAAGACTCCCGAACGATGGTAAAAGTCGATTTCTTGCCCTGATTTCTCTAAATCAGCTAATAAATCCACATAAAAATCAGCCCCCAAGCGCGCCATTTTGTACCAAGCTTTATTGCGGCGTTTGGAAAACCAAGGACTGATAATTCCTGCTGCAGCCTTGGTAGCCTGACCTTGTCCATGGTCAAAGACGGCTACCTCTAGGTCACTTTCTTTCGAGAGGTAGTAGGCAGCTGTTGTCCCCACAATTCCTGCTCCAATAATGGCAACTTTTTTCATTGTTATAATTTATTCCTTTTGTTTCACTCAAGGCACAACACAGAATAAAAAAGTTTTGTGCCCTTTATTTTGTTTTATACTAGACCTCCATACTATCTTATTCTTTCCAATAATTATCTATCTAAGAGATTATCCTATTCTTAATTGTCAATAAGTTCACCCAGTCCTCTGGAAGACCGTAGTGTCTCAAATCAACTTGTTCTCTACTTCCTTCTTCTAGTAAATTTTGTATTTTTTATTCCAAAAATTCTGGGTTTCTAGGGACATGGACAAAATAAGATGTCTCATTGCTATAAAATAAATAAATAAATAATGTCTTATCATCATTCTCTGAGTTTGTCTCCAATAACTCCTTATCAGAATGATGAAGAGCAGGTAAGGTATGGTGTAAGCGTTCATATAATCTGCCATTATATGAGCATATATTTCTAAGATATCGAAGTGCATTACACCAGGACAATAAGATTTTAGCTGGAATTTTATCATCCTTATACAAGAGCAAACTAATATAAGCAGCAACCTTATTTCGATAACCTGGTTGTAAGGCGACAAGAAATGATGATATATTTCCAAATGTCATTAAACGAAAAACAGTCCAAGGCAACACAACACCATATTGTCTAATCTGATTCTTTACTATGGAATCATCTTGTTTTTCAAAAATAAACCGCGATAAATGATACTTTGTTTTCAAGACAGTATCCTGACGTTTAGGGTTATCCTTGCAGTATTTAGATTGTTCAGAAAAATATAAATCATCGTCTTCAAAAATATAAATAGTTTTTTGGTATCCAAGCGTCAGAGCATCAGCGGTACTCTTTTTCAAAAAGACTTCAATTCTCTCCAATATTTCTTGAAGGAAATTTCTAAGGTAACTATCAAATAAGTAGGCTTACTTAGCTAAAATATACTGACGATTAACCAATTTACCATAAATCTACGCAATCCTTTTTATAAAATTCATCATCAACATTATATGAAAAATCCCAATGAGATTTATCTTTCATATGTTGATACAATTCTTCTTCTGTCAGTGCAGGTTCAATCGCCATTTTTAACGTAGTAGGTGCTAACACAGGATTATAAACTAATCGTATTTTATCAACTATATCAATATTTCAAGGAATATATTCCTTGAAATTTGTTAATTCAAATATGGCAACATTCATTCTAACAGTCTCCACTATATGAAAAAAGGTCACCTAGTTATACATTGCTGCACCTTTGATGACTTCTAATCTACCTAGATTATACCACAATAATCCCTATTAATCAATAGAAATATTTTTTAAGTGTAGTATATTGAGCCTAGAATAGTAGGCTACGGATTCTAAAATATTTCTAGAAATTAATTTGACTTTCTCAATCTCTTTGTTCATATCTTATTTCAATCTACTATATATGATATACGTATGGTTGGTTATGGAGAGCACAATCATCTGACAAAACCAAGTGATAGAGAGCGCTTACATCAACTCCTAAAGAAAGATGGATAGAAAGACGCTTTTCAACTTCTTTCTATCCATTACTTCCTTCAAGAGTCCACACCAGCAATTTTCAGTTCCATTTCATGAACTATCTTACTTGTTTCGTGTTTCTTCTTTATCTTACTCTACCATCAAAGACTTCTACTTGTACTAGAGGAGGAAGCATTCCCATTTAAAAGACGGTGTCCTGTTCCCAGAACCACTTCCCCACTAGAAGCTGGTATATTCCCACTACAGGTTTGCGACTAACTTTTCCTATCGTCATTATCCAGCAATGTAGTAACTTCTATGGTCGCCTGCGATATTTCAACATGTCGCTTATCTTAGCTGAGCAAGAATCGCTTTGAGTTTCTCAATCAACTCGTCTTCTGTGTGGTCAGACTCTTTCTCATTGGCTAGGAAAGCAACTGCTTGAGCGAGAGCTTCTCGTGCTTGGTCGAGAACTTTCGTATCCACATTTGTAGAATCCAATTCTGCTTCAAGCTTGCTTAGTTCCTTGACCAATTTCTTGAGTTCTGACTCTTTCTTACGACGCGCGATGAGGAAGAGAAGGAGCCCAAGAAGGGCAAGTAGACTGCCAATCATTACTACATATGAAAATTCAGTAGTTGTCTGACTATCGTCTTTCATCTGATCTTTTTCTTGATTTTGCTGGTCTTCTTTCACACCTTTTAAGGAGTCTATTACCTCTCTCACTCTTCTAACAATATCACGCAAATCGGACTCTGTCAAACTTTCGTCATTAAGAGCTTGTTTAATCTCTGTAAGAAGAGCTTTAGCTGACTCAAGCGTTGTACTATCTATATCATCCAAATCTTTCAAACGACTTTCCAATCCTTCAACCAATCGAGCAAGCTCAGACTTGTCAACAGGACGAGTCTCGTTAGGAGTCACTGTAGTTCCTGAATTGTTTGGAGTGCTTGTAGAAACTGGCGTTTCTTGAGTCGAAGTGCTTGCTTGTGCCTGTCCAACAGTAGACGATGGAGTAGTAAGGGTCGTATTGCTACTATTGTCAGTTGTCACACCAGGGGCTGGAGTATTGCCTCTGTTATCTGGTGTCACACTGTTGCTATTGCTGCCAGCAGGGTTGGTAGTAGCTCCATTGTTGGTGTTGCCACTGTTGCTAGTATCAGTACTATTATTACCAGATTTTTTCTCTACGGTTTCTGTC
>NZ_VMMQ01000068.1:0-752 GCF_013277295.1 Streptococcus sp. 477 | reverse complement strand
AGTCATAACCACCCGTGAAAACGGGTGGCTTGTACACCGGCTATAAGCCGTTTCTCTCCAGCGGCGTCTAAAGACGCTCGCTGAACTTCGTTCAGGTCGTGCTATATTACTTGACTAATGCCCGTCACAACGGGCTTTTACCTTGTTCTAAATCCGCCATCAGAAAACGGATCTTCATATTCTTTTACACTCAGCTTATCGAGTGCAATGTCATTCTTTTCCTGCTCGCGAATATATTTAGCTACGGTCTTTTCGTTTAGTCCAACGGTACTTACATAGTATCCCCTAGCCCAGAACTTTCGATTTCCATACTTATATTTTAAATTAGCGTGCTTATCAAATATCATCAATGCACTTTTGCTCTTGAGATACCCCATAAAATCGGAAATCGAAAGTTTGGGAGGTATCAATACAAACAGGTGTACATGGTCTGGCATCATATGACCTTCGATAATCTCCACGCCACGACAACCGCATAGATGTTTAATAATATCTATCAAATCCGACCTGACTTTGTAATATATCGCCTTACGGCGATACTTAGGTGTAAAAACTATATGATATTTGCACATCCATTTAGTATGTGATAAACTGTAACTGGTTTTAGCCATTTATTTTTCCTCCTTTATCTAACCTGAACAATTAGATTATACTTGGAAAAATAAATGGAAGCTAGAAGCCTTGTCAGCCACCAGCATAGCTGGTGGTTTTCTTGTTTTTCTCTACGAGAAAAACTGGCTTGAAGCCATAAT
>NZ_VMMQ01000067.1:0-56783 GCF_013277295.1 Streptococcus sp. 477 | reverse complement strand
TGGCTTGAAGCCATAATAAAAAAATTTCCTGCAAGTTTGTAGCTTGCAGGATTTTTGCTTCTGATTAGATTAAACCTTCCAAGAGACCTTTCATAAAGTTTTCTGAGTTAAACTCTCCAATATCATCGATTTTTTCACCAAAACCAATCAATTTTACAGGAATATTGAGTTCTTCTCGGATGGCTAGAACAACACCACCTCGAGCAGTTCCATCAATCTTAGTCAAGACAATTCCTGTCAAAGGGGTGATTTTTGAAAATTCTTTAGCCTGTACCAGGGCATTTTGACCAGTTGAAGCATCTAATGCTAAGAAGGTTTCATGCGGTGCTTCGGGCACAACACGTTTGATGATGCGTCCAATCTTCTCCAACTCAGCCATGAGGTTGTCCTTGTTTTGCAAACGACCAGCGGTATCAATCATGAGAATATCGATACCTTCAGCTACAGCACGTTCCATACCATCAAAGACCACACTGGCTGGGTCAGCTTTTTCAGGTCCAGTCACAACTGGAACGTCCACACGACGGCCCCATTCAGCTAGCTGGGCTACCGCTCCTGCACGGAATGTATCTGCCGCAACCAACATGACTTTCTTACCTGCTTGTTTGTAGCGGTGGGCTAGTTTCCCGATAGAAGTTGTTTTCCCAACACCATTCACACCAACAAAGAGCATGACTGTCAAGCCATCTTGGAAGTGGATGCTTTCATCGTAGCTACCATCCTTTTCATAAAGCTCAACCAATTTCTCAATGATGACACGGCGCAGTGCATCAGGTTTCTTGGCGTTTTCAAGCTTGGCTTCGTAGCGTAACTCATCTGTTAAGTTAGAAGCAACTTGGACACCAACGTCACTCATGATCAGCAGTTCTTCCAATTCCTCGAAGAATTCTTCGTCAACAGAGCGGAAATTAGCAAAGAAGGCGTTCAAGCGAGCTCCGAAGCCTGTACGAGTTTTCTTGAGACTGCGGTCATATTTTTCCTGAACAGTTTCTTCTACCTGAGGCCTTTCTGCTTCAAGAACTTCAGAATTATTTTCTTCTACAGTTTCTAGGAGCTCAGTATTCTCTTCCTCTGGGACTTCTTCTGAGTTTAGCAATTCTTCGACTTCTTCTTGAGAAACTTCTACAACTGGCTCTGAATTCTGACTCTCTTCAACTGTCTCTTGATTATCCTCTTCTTCGAGCAAAGATTCTTCAGAACTTTCAACCTCTGCTTCTTCTTGAGAAACTTCCTCAGCTTCTGTAAGAGAAGACTCAACATCTTCAGACAAATCAAGATTTTCCAGAGCTTCTTTTACAACTTCTTTGATTTTAGGTTCTTCTTTTTTTCCGAATAGACGGTCAAACAATCCCATATCTTAGTTCTCCTTTAGCACATATTCTTCGATAGCCCAGGCGACAGCTTCCTCATCATTGGTCATTGGAGTTACCACATTTGCGACTGCCTTGACTTCAGGAACAGCGTTTTGCATGGCAACACCGAGTCCTGCCCATTCAATCATAGAAAGGTCATTGGCTTCGTCACCACAGGCC
This sequence comes from Streptococcus sp. 477, assembly GCF_013277295.1. NCBI lineage: Bacteria > Bacillati > Bacillota > Bacilli > Lactobacillales > Streptococcaceae > Streptococcus > Streptococcus sp. 477. The sequence continues at coordinate 55,251 of NZ_VMMQ01000067.1, read as the reverse complement.
ATGACTTGGCTTTGGTCGATTCCAAGATGGCTGATTAGTTTTGCCAAACCTGTTGCTTTATGAACATTCTTTGGTGACCACTCTAGCAACATTTCACGTGATTTAAAGATTTCATATTGGTCAAACAATTCTGGAGAAATCTTCTGAATGGCTGCATCCAAGGGTTCTTGAGCAAAGGCAGTCACGCATTTATTATAGGTCATTTGACTAGATAAGTCTTCAAAGTCCACTGGAACAAAGGTCAATGCTGGATTGAATTTAGCATAAAGACTTTCTTGGTCCGATTGGATTTGATAAACTGTTCCTTCTGAGATGGCATCAAGAGGTAGTGATAATTTCTCTGTTTCTTCATACAAACGTGCCACATCATCATATGAAAAGACTGTTTTATCAAGGATTTCACCTGTATTTTTCTGAACCAAACCACCATTAAAAGTAATGGTATACTCATCTTCTTGGCCGTCAGTCCCTAACTCATGGAGAAAGAAATCCATAGCTTTTAAGGGACGACCAGTTGTCAATACGACCTTGATACCACGATCACGCGCAGCTTTCAAAGTTGCCTTGGTACGATCCGTCAGCCTTTTATCAGTAGTCAGCAAGGTCCCGTCCAAGTCCAATGCAATCAATTTTATATCTACCATTATAAGCCCTCCATATAAGCTATAACCGACTGGTCTTTATGGTGACCAATCACAGTCTCTGCTAATTCTAAAATTTCTGGTCGTGCATTTTCAGGAGCTACAGGATGTCCCACAACCTGCATCATATGCAAGTCATTTAGATTGTCTCCAAAAGCCATAACCTGATCCATTGTGATAGCAAGTTTTTTGGCTAATTCAACAATGGCCACACCCTTATCGACATAGTCCAGAACAATATCAATGGATTCAAAGCCAGTTGTCATGGCCTTAACACCAGGGACATTTTCGTTTACCCAAGCTTCACCAGCTTCCAGCGTTTCTTCTGTGAAGTTGGTTGTAAATTTGAAAATGTCATCTTTAATATCTTCTAGACTCGCTACTTTTTGGATATTTTCATTATAATGCTGGCTCACTTTTAAATAAGTCTCATCAACCGTATCTAGCACATAAGAGCCCTTTTTACCAGTCAAAAGGAGCTTATTGATATCTACATAAGGTGACGTTTTCAGCTTTTCAAAAGTTGCCAGATAAAAGTCACGAGACATAGTCGCTTCATACAAGTCCTGACCTTGATACTCTACCAAACTGCCATTTTCCGCGATGAAAATAATGTCATCACGTACATCAGCAAATAATTTTTCCAGAGACAGAAATCCCCGACCCGAAGCCACCGCAAAGTAAATCCCTTTTTCCTTGTAGGAAGCCAAGAGAGACTTGAGACGATCCATATCAAAGCGTCCATTCCCATCTAGGAAGGTTCCGTCCATATCCGTTGCTACTAGTTTAATCATAAATTCTTCATACTCCAATTAATAAATCCACCTTCTATTATACCATAGAAAAAGCAAATAGCGCCTAATCCATTTGAGATTAGACGCTTGATAAACTCCCGACTTTATCACTTAATTTTTATCCAATATTACTTAACCCTTTAGTATAACTGGATTTTTTCTAAATTCCCAAACTAACTTCCACCGCCAATAAAAGTTGAAATTAATCTGATAAAAATCGAAAAACAAGTGGAATTCCAAGTCAGAGTAAGTTCCACTTGTTTATCGTCCAATAACAAGGAAGAGATGCTCGTCTTTCAAAATTGTCTTAAAGGTTTCTTCAGAATTGAGCCTGTATTCAATAGCCTTCCCTAGTTCTGAACCCTGTAAAACTGACTGGATCCGGCACCAAACAAAGAAGTCTTCCATTCAGGGTTGGAGCTTTTCTTGACGTTTCTGTAGTCGTTCATCAATCGACAATGTATCCCATCAATAAGCTAAGCCTTTAGCACCTAACGATGATTTCCCCACTTGCTTGGGCGTCGCTTCAAAAAACTCCTTTCTCACATGTGCCCAACAACCAACAAGTGCAGCTTCTTCCAGTTGACGATAAGCGGACGAGCATCTCGCAGTTTACCAAGCTTAGCATCGCTTTGCTCCTAAACCTTGGACTGCTATCGCATAAGCAGAATAAGCTCCATGAGATTCCTGCACTACTAAACCACTCCGTCGCTGATCATGATGGTAAAGCGTGATACCTTGTTGCTCATCTTTCCCTGACAAAAAAGTCTAATAATAGGTCTGCTGGCTATCACTTTTTAAGACCCAATAAGAGGTTTCTTTCGGATGAGGAAGAGGTTGTTATAGAAACTTTTCTTCTATAGTTACTTATCTTATAAAAAACATGTTATAACATAGTATATTGACATTGAAATAGTACACCGTTGTTTCTAAAACATTGTTAGAAATTGGTTTAACTTCCCCAATAAATTTGTTCAATTTTTATTTCATTTCGCTATAAATCGTAATATACTTTGATTTTCTCAAATATTATGTTATCGCAACTTCTCAAAAGTAAAATATTATTATTTAATCCCTATTAAATATATCTCTTGTATAAACTTTTTCTAATACATCAGACAATTCATCTGAAATTCTATTTGAAATAATAACATCCGATGTTTTTTTAAATTCTTCCAGATTCGTTACAACTTTAGCATCAAAAATCTCTTTTGAAGACAAAAACGGTTCATAAATAATAATATTTACATTATATTTCGTTAATTGTTTAATCACATTTTCAGTTGACGAATCACGAATATTATCAGAATCTTTTTTAGCTAGCAAACGATAAATGCCTACATTGTATATATTATTTTTTGTTATTTGTGTTGCTATAAACTCTGATCTTTTTTGGTTACTTAATACAATAGAATCTAACAAAACAGTTGGAAGGCCTTCACATTCACTTAACATATGTTTTGTATCTTTAGGTAAACAGTATCCTCCATAACCAAAACTAGGATTATTGTAAAATTCTCCGATTCTTTCTTCAGAACAAATTCCTTCAATGATATTTTTAGTATTTAACCCTTTCATAATGGAAAAACTATCAATTTCATTGAAGAACGCAATTCTCATTGCAAGGTATGAATTTGAAAATAACTTAATTGCTTCAGCTTCAGCTGAATTTGTCAGTAGAATCGGGGCAACTTCATTTAACGAGAACTCCGATAATAATCTTCCAAATCTTTGACAATATTCAGCTCTCCCTCCCAAAATAATTCTAGATGGAAATAAGTTATCTAATAATGCTTTTCCTTCACGCAAAAACTCTGGAGAAAAAATGATCCGATCTGTGTGAAATTTTGTATTCAAATAATTCGTAAATCCGATTGGCACTGTAGATTTTATAACTATATATGCAACAGGATTAATACTTAGGCAATCAGCTATAACTGATTCTATACCCTCAGTATCTAATACTCCTTTATTTTCATCAAAGTCTGTTGGTATTGCTATTATGATACAATCAACTTTTTCAAAGTACTTCTCATCATAAATACAAGCTTCGAATTTCAAATCTTTATTTAAAAAATATCTCTCCAACTCATAGTCGATAAATGGACAAATTTTATTATTAAGCTGTTCGACTTTCTGTAAATTAATGTCTAATCCAACCACGTCATGTTCCTGAGATAACAGGACAGATAAAGTCAAACCGACGTACCCCATACCAACTGTAGTTATTTTCATAATAGACCTTCTACTACTTTCTTATCTGTTTACATTCAGCGCACCCACTTGATTTAGTTTTTTTAAACCTAATTTATAAGTGGTTGGATTTAATTCATAGGTAATGAACTTTCTATTTTTCTTAAAAGCACACAAAGATGTAGTCGCTTGCCCCATAAACGGATCCAACACAACATCACCTTCCAGAGAATAAATATCAATAAGTTGATTGACAATTTGTTCTGGAAAAGCTGGTGGTCTTGTAGAATAATCCCAAGGTATATTCCAAATGCAGTCAATAAATTTAGTGCCCTCAATGTTTCTATCCCACACTATAAATTCTGACTTTTTCTTAAAAATCAATATGTATTCATAGTTATTTAGAATCAAAGACTCATTATTCGAATAACTTGAAGGATATTTTTCAACTTGATTTTTGATATATGAAGTATTATTCAAATTCCATATTATTGTCCCTTCAATATAGAAATTATGCTCCGCAAAGAATTTTTCAATTTCATGTTTGATATCGTAATACATATTTTGATTTTTTCTGCTAATTTCTACAGAACTGCAAATATTGATGCAAATTGTTCCTGTTTCTTTTAATATTTTACTACATCTTTCCCAAACACTATTTAGACTCTGAATATAGCCTTTATATGTTTCTGTTAACCCAATCTGATCATCGTGTTGATAATCAACTAAATTAAAATATGGTGGAGAAGTGATTATTAAATCAACAGAATCATTTTCTACATCTTCCATAGCTCTGGAATCACCTAAATAAGCCTTATTCTCTGTTTTCATGTTTTTTACTCCTTTTAGTTTTTTCTATTAACATATACGAGATTAATATCATTACAATCATAAAACAAGAAATCAATAAGATAGTTATTCTCATATTAAATATTTGAATTCCTACACCAATTATCGGATTTACCAACATTGTAACAAGACTAATTGAAAAGGATAGTCCTGATATAACTGTTGCTCTTGAATTGTCATCAACCCAAAGATGTAACATCTCCATGATAATAGGATCAAGAATATCTATGATAATGTACAACAGTAGAAAACTAAATATAAATGTGGCATTGAAAGGCAAAATTTGAAAAATAATGGAAATCATTAGTATCAATGATAGCAGCATAATTAATTTAGAAACTCTTATTTTTGATATTTTATAAGCTTGAGTTGCTACTATGCCACCAATGATACTATAAATCATAAACATAGCTCCATTAATAGATGTAGAAAATCCTATTTTAGAAAAATAATCTGGTAATAAAGCAAATACTACGTTAATTGCTGAGACAATAACCGTAGTAAAAGCGAACATGAAAAGAATTTTAGTAGATTTTAGCAACCTATGAAAAACTGAAAATAATTCTTTAAATTTCGGAACACCATTTTGATTAAGATCTTCTATAGAGTGTTTCTGATTATCTGGAATAGATATGATGATTATCATTGAACCTATAAGTGTAAAAGATTGTATAAAATATGGTAAACATCTTGTAATGCTATATAAACCACCTCCTATAAATGTAGCAATCCCCAAAGTCAGAGCGCTGATTAATTGTAACTTTCCTCGTATTTTCCCATAACTCTCCTCCTTGCCTTCACTTCTTAGAGATTCAAAAAACAAGGCATCATCAGCTCCACTTAAAAAAGCATTTCCTACTCCTTCTAAAACAAATGCACCTAGTATAACATAGTAAACATAGTCCTTCATTAGCAAGATTGATGAAAGAGTTAATAATGGAGTAATTGATAACAGAACTAGTCCCAATAGAACGATTTTCTTCTTACTAAACCTATCTCCTAAAATTCCGGAGGGAATCTCTGAAACTAATTGTGAAAATAGAAAAATAGATTGAAAAAATGCAAATTGTACTAAAGATAATCCCAAAAACTGAACAATAAAGATAATATTTACTATTCTAGTAAATCGTAAATTTGTAAAAATGATATATAGATAATATTTTAACTCTGATGAAATTTTATTGCTTCTCATACCACATTCCTTCTAATTCATCTTTTACTAACCAAAAATTATCAACATCAAAAGATTTAAAAATAGCTTCCAATTCTATTCTATTCATAAATTCATGAAACAATGGATCAGATTTTCTAGTTTTATTCAAAGATGCTGATTCAAAAATACCTATTTTCCCATTATTACTCCTATGCATGCGATTTCTACAACTAAGAGATGGCATATCTATATATATTTTGGGATATATTTTATTACTGATTCTCCAGGCTTTGCCAATTGCTTTACACTGACTTAACTCTTCACAAACTATAATTTCTTCAAAATTTTCTTCAAAATATTCTGAAATGAATTCTGGTAAATACGAAATGATTGATCTACGAAAATGAAGTAATAGTTCTGGTCCAAATACAATATTCTTTGCACTAGGCACTAAATCATACAAACCTTTTAATTCATCATCACTAAAGTTATGTTTTTTTAATATCTTATCAATCATTTTATAAGATAAATCTCTTCGAATTATTTTTATTTCAATGCCTACACGTTTTCCTAGCTGTTCAAAAAATATTTCTAAGCGTTTAACAAATTGTTGCCATCTTTCTTTTTCACAATCATCTTTACATGATTCAATAGGTGTATCCACATATATTGCACAATTTAAATTTTTCATGATGGCCTCATTAATAGGCATCAGTATATCAAAGTAAAAATTGATAGCCAGATTATCAATTTTTGCATCACAGCGATCAATACAAGCCCCCCCAACAACAAGACTGTTATTTGGAGAAAAATTACTTGTTTCATCAAAAACTATTAAATTATCCCTAAAACTAGCATCATAATTTAAGTCATTTAATGAAATTATCTGATTTAAATCTTTTTTATACATTTTTTCACTAGTAAATTGGAAAAATCAATATCTTCAATCACAGGCATGTATTATCTTCCTTTCAATAGTCCTTTTTCAAGCATAATTCTAATAATTGAACGAATACCGCTCTCTTCCTTATATTGAATTTCATTTTTTGATTCATACACCGAACCTTCATTAATATATGATATTATATTGTCGAAGATTTCTTCTTTATATCTTGTACTAATATTAGAAAATGCTTCTCTTACTTTAGTCACACCTTCACTTTCTTCAAGTAACTCATCTGTTGAAAATAAATATCCATACTTAGATAAGGTATTACAATTCCCAGAGATTTGATTATATTTTTCAAGCAATAATGCCTGAGAATAATTTGAAGGCAAAAAATAATGTGGTTTTAAGCCTAATTCTAAACTCTCTAAATAAAATGTCAAACCAGGTGTTGTAAATATCCTACTTGCTTCACATGACGCTGATAGAAACTCTTTATGGGACATTACTTTAAATGTAACATTGTAGTCAAAACGGTTGTTTGATTCAATCCATTTTTTCTGCGTCATGTTACAAGCACAATCAATCTCATATTTATCAATATTAGGTATTTTTGAAAAAAGTTTTAGATAAAATAACATGTACTTTTTGAAAAATACATCATTTTCATATGGAGTAACTATACCAGCGAAATTTAATAGAATTTTATTGTTTTTGAAATCTTTTGTTTTTGTTATTCCTTCCGTATTAATAATAGGATTTATTGTTTGGATATTCTTATACTGCGATAAATTATTGGGATCAATAAAAGCATTTTGAACAAAATAAATATCATATTCGTTAATCCCATCTAGGGGTTTTTCCCACATCCAACTTAGACTATCAACAAATACACTTTTTACATTTAAATTTGTATCTCGTTGAATTTTAGGAATATTCAGATTCATAACATTAATTAAGAGTTCATAATTCTTAATATCTACTATTTTCAAAAAGCTTTCAGACCTAATTTCATCAGTATCACACTCGATGTATTCTAATCTATTACCAAAGTTGGTCTTAAAAAAATTTATAGATTCTCCATTTCCGCAAAATGTAATCTCTTTATATCCCATCTTCAATAGCTCTTTGATAATAGAATATAATTTGGAAGACGGACCAAAACCAAAATTTGTAGTTACTGTCAAAATTCTCATAACAATCACCTAATAAATATATGCTTTTCTATGTACTTTAATATTTTTAACCATTCAAGTTTATCTGGAAACTCATCTTCAGAATCATAATAAATAACATGAACCTGAGTACCTGTTGTGTGTAAACCTTCATACAATGGTGTTTTTGAACCGATTCTTTTGTTAATTCCTAAGACAATAGGAATAGAGTGCGCTGAAGCCCAACCAAGTTCCACAGCACATCCATAACTATTATTTGGAAAAGTAATATATACATTACTTTGTTTCAGTATCGAATAATCTCTAAGGGTACATTCTAAAGAATCTGCAATCTTTTTGCCAAATTCTTCTTCCTCTAGAGCACAAAACACATTATGACCATACGATCTCAAATCAGAAATAATCCCCTTAATTCTGGACTTTGTCGCAGTTTCTAACGGACTTTTCAAGTTCGGATTAATTATTCCTGTGATTGGTGTACCTAAAAAAATATCCATTGTTATTCATTCCTTTCTTTCGTTTCATTCAATGCACAACACTGAGTTAAAAAGTATTGTGCTCTTTGTTTAAAACTATAATATAAAACGTGAAAACATATCACTATTACAAATCGCGACGAGGCGATTAAGTGAGTGCTTCAGCCAATACATTTGAAAAAATCCATCATTATAACTGTAGTTCATCCTATTAGGTACAACCAACTGTGACCATAATACTAAAAAAATCAAATAGAAAACTAGGAAGCTTGTCTTGTACATCTCAAAATACTGATTTTATAATGAAGATAAGACTAGAATGCTAATTAATAGATTTACAGATAAATATCTGATATCTTGTATTGCTTTACGATTTCTTAAGATTATAATTAGTAAATTTATTATTAGATAAGCGACTTGTTTATAAAAAGAAATAGGCCTTTCTCAAATTTGGTGAAGGAATACTCCTCGTGTTTCAATTACTCAAAATTAGAGTAAATAATAAATATATTACATTTATATTTTTTCAAACTTTCCCTCACAATTATTTATTAAATTGAAGAAACATCTACTAATAGCTATTCCCCCATTCTGAATAATAAATAGCTTAAGATAATAGCTTTGAAGTAAAGTATCCTCGTTAAAACAGATCTCTCCTTCAACTACTTTAGTTCCAATATTTTTAAAACGTATTCTTTTCAACTCTGGTGAGGTATTTGATGACTTTTCTACATATGTTGGTAGCTGTACTCCTAAGTAAACATCTCCTCTATGTTGTGGAGTAATAACAATCTTATATTTTATTCTTAATCTTTCTCTATCATAATTATCACACATAAAATCTACTTCTGGCATGCCTGTCATTGAAGTATTTTTATCACCGCACCTATAACAATAGAAAGAATTAATATTGAATAAATTGTTAGTTTCTGGAATATAGTTGCAACCAACACCCGAACTTCCACAACAACATATTTTTTTGAAAATACTACTTTCATCAATTATAGACCTAAAAATATTATATCGATCAAATTCGAAAAGCTCGTCATTTTGGTTCTGAATCATTATTTCAGCTATCTTTTTAGAAATAGGATTTACTCTATTTATTAAATTTTGTTCAAAATTTAAATATTTTTCTTCTGTCACTCCATAGGTACCTCTGCGTGTCATTTGCATGTAATCTGCTAAAACATTATTAGATAACTTTTTTACCTCATGTTCACTACTTAATAACCCAGACGAAACATATGAAGCAAGTCGCGATAAAATCATTTTGCTACTTTGGGTTAATCGGACAATCCCATTTATATTTTCAAGTGATTGATCTACTTTTCTAGTATTTGGGAGTCCAATATTAACAATTGAAACAAACGGCTGTACATCATTTAATTTATTATGAAGTTTGGTTCCAATATTTGTCAAATTTGAATCTGAAAAAATTTCATATATCTCTGGATTATCAATCGATTGAACAGCAATAGAAGCAACAATATTTCTTGCTATTCCATCGATAGCATCTAATGTTAAGTTGAATCTAGAATCATACAATCTACAATCATTAAACGGAAAATTACTACAAGATAATAAAAATAATGTTTCAACATTTATAGAGCTAATACGTATTGCTTTACTCTCATCCTTAAAAAAAGATTGCCCTTGATGGCCCCAAGAAGGAGCAAATTTTTCTTGTTGAGGAATTAATTTATTAAAACCATGCAAAGTGAAATCAGCTAAATTTAGATGATCTTCTTTTCCATGTCCATGAAAAACTAATTCTGACCAAGATTTTTCTTCCAAAAGATTTTTTATATTTTCATTTTCAAGCCTTTTTATATCAAAAATATCCCATTTGTTTTTTGTTTCACTAAATTCATTTAACTTTTTATGCGAAAAGACTGCTTTTCGTACTTCTTTTTCACTTTTTGAGTAAAACTGCTTTCCTATCATCCAAGACAATGAAGATAGATCTCTTCCTGTCAGTATGTACAGTTCAATATTATTTTTCTTACAATATTCTAATATAGTCAAAATTTTATATTGTGAAAAATCTTTATATAGTCCTATTACTACCAGATTTTCTATGTTTATCATCTCATTTAAAGAGGTCACCCACTTCTTACAAAATAACCTACAGTTTTTATAAAACTCTAAATCAGAAGATAGAGTGATCCCTGCATCGCATTGGTAAATTGGCGTTGTTTTATAGCATTCGGAATATTCATTGTTAATTCGCTTGATATTATGAAGTAAATCTTCTCTTTTGTGGTCAACAAAAATAGGAATTTCTCCTTGAAAATTTAAACCCATAGTATTAAAAGCATTCGAATACTCTTGTACATTATTTGATATTTTAAATAAATTCTGTTTTTTCAATTAAAGCCTCCCAAATTATAAATACCGTATTTTATACTATGTATCTATAAAATCTTAAGTCTTTAGATACTCTAAAGACTTAGGTGTACACCTAAGCATTTTACCCACCAACAATTATGATAATATCCATCACCAAAATTACAATCGGCAAAATTTTCGAAATTTTTTTCATAATTAGACTTCCTTTCCGTTTTTATTTATTGTACAATAAATAAAAACGGATTTAATTTTTGTTGGGAAAATGGGAAATTATGAAATCAAAACTTGGCATCACACTTAGAAAAGTTCGTAAAGGAAAACAAATTAGTCTATGCTCTGTAGCAGATGAACATCTTTCAAAATCTCAAATATCTAGATTCGAACGTGGGGAATCAGAGATATCTTGTATTCGACTTATCAATATTTTAGACAAATTACACATTACTTTAGATGAGTTTCTTGTTTTACATAATGAAGATTATACTAATGCTGAATTATTCGCTAATTTGGTTCAATATATTCGTAAGCAATATTCATCATATAACATCAAAAATATAGCTGCTCTACTTTCTGACTCATCACATTACACTTTAAATTCTTTCGAGAAAACAATGATAAAATCCATTCTACATACAATGGATTCCAGCATTATTCCATCAAATAAAGAATTACTTCAATTGACAGATTATCTCTTTAAAGTTGAAAAATGGGGTTACTATGAAATCACTTTATTAGGTAACTGTGTACGAACAATAAACTACAACTCCTACTTCCTATTAACAAAGGAAATGATGAACAATTACATCTACTCTTCATTGAATAAAACAAATAAGCGAATTGTCACTCAATTGGCCATCAATTGTCTAATTCTGAGCGTAGATAAGGAAGAATTTTCAAACTGTACTTATCTAATCACCGAAATAAAAGCATTATTAGATAATGAATTAAACTTTTATGAACAGACAGTTTTTCTCTATGCAACTGGTTACTTTGAATTTAAGCGTCATTCAGATAGCGGAATTGAAAAAATGAAACAGGCCATACAAGTGCTTGATATTTTAGGAGAAGACAAGTTAAAATTACACTATACTAGCCATTTCGATAAACTGGTAAACAAAGAATAGATGAAATGATTCTCTACTATTTAACATTTTACAAATCAAGGGTGTCTCCATAAACTCACAACATCTCTAATGATTTTACCCTAATAGCAATAGACAGTTAAAAAGCCCTGAAATCAGCTAAATTTCAAGGCTTTCTTTATATGCTATTGTATCAATTTACTTATTCCGATTTCTGTTGCTACTAGTTTAATTGTCATCCTTCAATACTTTCTAAATCTTTTAACTTAACCGAAACAATTTTTGAGACACCTGATTCTTGCATGGTCACTCCATAGATAGAATCAGCCGCTGCCATGGTTCCCTTACGGTGGGTCACAACTATAAACTGGCTATCCTTGTCAAATCGATTGAGGTAATCTCCAAAGCGTTTAACATTAGCTTCGTCCAGCGCAGCTTCCACCTCATCCAAGATAACAAATGGAATGGTCTTGACACGGATAATGGAGAAGAGCAAGGCAAGAGCTGATAAGGCTTTTTCCCCACCACTCATGAGATTAAGCGACTGGATTTTCTTTCCTGGTGGTTGGACTGAAATCTCAACCCCAGCTGTCAGCAAGTCTCCTTCAGTCAAAATCAGGTCAGCCTGACCTCCGCCAAACATCTGCTTGAAGGTCACTTTAAAGGACTCACGAATAGCCTCAAAGGTTGATTTAAAGCGTTCCTTAACCTCATCATTCATCTCTGTGATAGTCTCAAGAAGCAGATTTTTCGCTGACAAAATGTCATCTCGCTGGCTATTGAGGAAATCCAGACGATTGTGAACTTCTTCATACTGGTCAATAGCTTCCAAGTTGACAGGACCCAGCGAGCGAATAGCCTTCTCTAAATCCTTAACCTCTTGCTCTGTCAGATTGAGATTTTCCAACTCATGTGCCTTTTCGATAGCTTCTGTATAGCTAATCTGGTACTGGTCTGTTAATTGGCTTTGTAGATGACGCAAACGCTCGCTGACCTTTTCTTTTTCGGCTTCAGCACGTGTTTGCTTGCGAATCCATTCCTCATTCTGCTGGCGAGCCTGATCCAAATGACTAGCAATATCATCCAGTTGACCTTCAATATCATCTAATTCAAACTGCTTACGAATCAAACCTTGTTGGAGGTTTGTTTTCTGCATTTTGGCTTCTTCGGCCTGTTGACTGAGCAATTCTGTATCAACCTTCTCCAGATTATCAACCTTTTCTTGAAGAAGGCGCTGGATTTCCTCTTGTTCGATATTCAGATTATCCAATTCCTTGCCTAGACGGTCAATATCAGCCACTTCATAACGTTTTTGCCCTTGCAGTTCTGTCTTAAGCAGGCGAGCTTGCGCTAGCTCTTCCTGCAAGTTTTGATAGCGTTCTTGGATGGCGTTTTTATTAGACTTAATTTCTTCAATCTCAGCTTCCAGATTTTGCTTATCACTGGCGATTGTAGCAAGGCGCTCTTGGCATTTTTCCTTATCTGCTTGCCAATCTCCGTCAGAAAGACGATCTAATTCCTCTTCTTGGAGTTTCCAAAGAGTTTCTAACTCTTCAACTTGCTGACTGATTTGCTGATAGGCGAGGGACAAGCCTTGCTCCTGAATACGAGTCTGCTCCCCTTGAGATTTGATGGCTTCTAATGATTCGGTCAATCTAGCCATCTCATCTTGCAAGGACTTCAAAGTCGCTTCTTCTGAACGCAAACTTGCTTCTTCTTCAACAATTTCTTTTTGTAATTGCTCCAGTTCTGGCTTGATAAAAATACTGTTATTTTGGCGATTGGCACCACCCGCATAGGAACCACCTGTACGAAGCTCTGTCCCATCTAGTGTCACCATGCGCACCTGATAACGAACCTGGCGCGCTGCTGCACGCGCATGTTCTACGGTATCAAAGATAGCCGTCGTAGCTAGCAAATTCTTGAAAATAGCTTCCAGTCTAGTATCGAATGTCACCAACTCATCTGCCATGCCCAGAAATCCCAGACTTGCAGCGATAGCACCTTGGTTCTGACTAGAAATCGTACGCGCCTTGATCGTTGTCAAAGGAAGGAAGGTTGCACGACCTGCTCTGTTTCGTTTGAGGAAATCAATCGCCTTAGTCGCCGCGTTCTCATCTTCTACAATGATGTGCTGACTGCTTGCTCCAAGCGCAATTTCCAAGGCAGTTTGATAATGCACATCAAAGGTCAGGTGCTCACTAACAGCACCAATAATACCACCAAGGCGGACTTTTTCTTGGAGAACAGTCTTAACACCTGCATAAAAGTTACTGTGATTTCTAAGGATATTTTCCAAACTTTGAGCTCTGGCCTGCTTGTTTTTGAGATTATCCAGACGGTCAAATAGTTGACTTTGTTGAGCTTGATAGGAAGATTTCTGCTCCTCTTGCTCCTTGGCAATAGCTTGATAGTCAGCCAATAATTTTTGAACCTGCTCCTTAGCAGTTTCAAGCTCCGCCTTTTGCTGACTAGCCTTCTCTTTAGCTGTAGCCAGCTGTTCTTTGAGTTTTTGTAATTGATCTGCTTGTTTTTGAGAAAGCTGACGACTATTTTCCAACTCATTCTCGATGCGGGTCAGTTGGTTTGAGACATCCGCTTCTTCTTGTAAAAGAGCTACAAAGCGTTCGCGTAAGAGCTCAATCATTTGATCAGGATCATCTGAAAAAGCTAGCAATTCAGCTTCTAAACGATTGAGTTTTTGATTATTTTGGACTAGATTTTCCTCTAACAGAGCTAAAGAGCTTTCTTTATCAGATTTTTCTTGGCTGAGTAAATTTCTCTTATCCTCCAAAGCAGCCAAACGAGCTTGTGCTTCCTGTTGATTGAGGGCTACTTGCTCAGATTCTAATTTCGATAGGGCTAATTTTCTCTCTAAATCACTAATCAGACTGGTCAAATCCATCAAACTGCCTTGGTCTTTAGCCATTTCAGCCTGTAAATCTTGGCGTTGCTTTTTAAGAGTTTGATTTTCTTCTTCTAATTTTTCACGCTTTTGGTAATAGCTTGTCAAGAGTTCCTGAACCTGTACCAACTCTTCTTCTGTCGACTCTAGTTCAGACTTATTTTCCTTGATTTGAGCAACAAGGACATCCAAGTAAATAGCCTTGCGTTGACCTTCCAAATCTAAAAACTTACGAGCATTTTCTGCTTGCTTCTCAAGAGGCTTGATTTGATTATCCAACTCATAGATAATGTCCTCTAAGCGGTCTAGATTATCCTGAGTTTGTTGCAATTTGCTCTCAGTCTCTTTTCTACGAGTTTTGTATTTCAAAACTCCAGCAGCCTCTTCAAAAATAGCTCTGCGTTCTTCAGGCTTGGAGTTGAAAATTTCCTCAACCTTCCCTTGGGAAATGATAGAGAAGGAATCTCGTCCCAATCCAGTATCCAAGAAAAGATCATGAATATCACGCAGACGGACTTTCTTGCCGTCAATCTTGTATTCGCTATCTCCACTACGATAGATATGACGTTCTACCCTGATTTCTTGGCCTGCATCCTTGATAAATCCGTCATGATTATCCAGAGTCACAACTACAGAAGCATAATTGAGCGGTTTGCGACTTTCGGTCCCAGCAAAGATGACATCCGGCATCTTGCCCCCACGGAGACTCTTGACACTTGACTCCCCCAAGGCCCAACGCAGACTTTCTGTAATATTGGACTTTCCAGATCCATTGGGTCCAACAACTGCCGTCACACCTTGGTCAAAAACGACCTTGGTCTTATCAGCAAAAGACTTGAACCCCTGAATTTCGATTTCCTTTAAATACATGAATCCAGCCCCTTCTCAACGGCATTTTTGGCAGCTTCCTGCTCTGCTAATTTCTTAGAACGACCTTGGCCTTGACCGATGCTCTTACCTTCAACAAGAACTTCTACATCAAAGACCTTATCGTGAGCAGGCCCTGTTTCAGAAATCACCTGATAACGAATAGCCACATCACCATTGACCTGAAGTAACTCTTGGAGATGGGTTTTATAGTCTGTAATCATCTCAAATTCGCCTGCTTCAACCTTAGGAATCATGACTTGATAGATAAATTCCTTGACCTTGGCCACATCCTTATCCAAAAGAAGGGCACCAAGAAAGGCTTCAAAAGCATCACCAAGAATGGTGTCACGATTACGACCACCAGATTTTTCTTCCCCTTTACCCAACTTGATAAACTGGTCAAACTGGCAATCACGCGCAAAACCAGCTAAACTCTCCTCACGGACAATCATAGCACGGAGTTTTGATAGGTCACCTTCAGGCTTTTTAGGATATTTTTTATATAGATATTCTGAAATCAATAACTGTAGAACAGCGTCTCCTAAAAATTCCAAGCGTTCATTGTGTGAAATTTTTAAGAGGCGGTGCTCATTGGCATAACTCGTATGAGTAAAGGCAGTTTCCAGTAAATTTTTGTCTGCAAATTCGATTGCAAAATGATTCTTTAGTACAGTTTGTAATTCTTTCATACCAACCTCTTTCTAACTGATAATAGTCCTTTTTATTATATCAAAAAAAGCCCCCTGAGTCACTCTAAAACGGGACTGGAAAGCATTTGGGAATTCTTTAGACAGAGATTCTCAGTTTTAGCGGCAAATTTGGGTCAGGATAAAGAAAAAAGCCCTATTAAAGGCTTTTTAGGATGTTTACATCCACCCTGAGGGAATCGAACCCCCATCTCAAGAACCGGAATCTTACGTGATATCCATTACACTAAGGGTGGAAACTTGTTTTATTATAACAAAAATTTGCTCTAATAACAAGTTTTTTTCTGGTCAGATGGCCCGTCTTAGTGGGAAGCATCCCCATTCCAGATAGAGTTTTTCACGATAACATAATCAACGTGTTTAAGGTCAGCAACCTGACGTCCACCTGCGTATGAAATGGCACTTTGAAGGTCTTGTTCCATCTCCGTTAAAGTATCTTGCAGATGACCTTTGGCAGGAAGCAAGATGCGTTTGCCCTCCACATTTTTGTAAGCACCTTTTTGGTATTGGGAAGCTGAACCATAGTATTCTTTGAATTGTTCACCATCGACTTCAATCGTTTTCCCTGGACTTTCGATGTGTCCTGCAAAGAGGGAACCAATCATGACCATGTTAGCACCGAAGCGGATAGACTTGGCAATATCGCCGTGAGTACGAATTCCTCCATCAGCGATAATCGGTTTACGGGCAGCCTTGGCACACCAACGGAGAGCAGCCAACTGCCAACCACCTGTACCAAAACCTGTCTTGACCTTGGTGATACAAACCTTACCAGGACCAATTCCGACCTTAGTGGCATCCGCACCAGCATTTTCCAATTCACGCACAGCTTCTGGTGTTCCCACATTTCCTGCAATAACAAAAGTATCTGGTAATTCTTTCTTGATGTGTTGAATCATAGAAATCACGCTATCCGCATGACCATGGGCAATATCAATCGTGATGTACTCAGGAGCATCAGCCTTGAGCTGGCTAACAAAATCATACTCATAGTCCTTAACACCGACAGAGATAGAGGCAATAAGCCCTTGCTCATGCATTCGTTTAATAAAAGGAATGCGTCCTGCCTCATCAAAACGGTGCATAATGTAGAAGTAACCACCTTTAGCCAGTTGCTCTGCTACATTTTCATCCAAAATCGTCTGCATATTAGCTGGCACAACAGGTAGTTTAAAGGTGTGATTTCCTAAAGTGACACTTGTATCCGCTTCTGCACGGCTTTTAATCACACATTTATTTGGAATCAATTGAATATCTTCGTAATCAAAAATGGGAAATTCATTTAACATATCGATGTCTCGTTTCTTTTGTAATGACCTACCTATGCTCTCGCATCACTACGCCTTTTCCGACGTTTCCTTAATCAATTATAAAACAAAGTAAGGTTTTTGTCAAATTATTTTATAAATTAAAATATATCGTTCGGTTTTTATTGTGTAAATAACAAAAGAAAGGAGAGATTATTATCTCCCCAGTTCTTTAGTAATATTACTTTTAAATATTTCTTCGGAGTTTTCCAGCATTTCACAAAATTCACGATAAGATGAAGACTTCTGAGGAATTTGGATAGACCATTTCTTCAACAAAGCTCCATAACCTGCTAGCTTTCCTATCTCATTATCAACAACCTTGTCCTTGCTCGGAAAAACAAGACCAGCCTTCTCAGCTTTTAAAATATAAGAATAGGAAATCAACTGGAACAAGTCCTCACGGTTAATTCCTTTTTCAGTATCTTCAAGCTTTTTATATTTAGCGTCTAACATAATTTTTAAATCTCTATTATAGAAATCTGGATAAACTTTTCGTTCTCGACTAGAAAATACTGAAATTCCGTCCGTCTTATCTTTATTTCGTGGATGGATGAAACCTTTTGGCAACAAGGTGTAAACATACTCTTCCCAAAGCCAGGCAACATCAAAGAGAATACCATAGATTTTTTGATCTTGATACCCTAAACCGTGCTTTTCTTGGTTTAGGATCATCAGACAAAGTTCTTGTAACTTTCTGTACTCGTGAAAGTATGCATGACGTATAGGTTTAGATTGATTTCCCCGAATAATCTTAGCACGATCAGCTAGTTTATAAGAGGGCGTTACACGCACGATTTCAGATACGTTTTCACGACTAGTTGAGAGATTATCTAGTACCCCTTGACCAATGCTTTTCTGATTCTTAATGTATTCAATAGTGTGACGGACCAACTGCATGAGGGGATTATCATAGGTGAACTCTCTCGTTGTGTAGGCAATATTTCCCGTGAAAGGAAGATTTTTCTTGAGATGGTTTCTTACATCAATCACTCCCTTAACATGACTGTCGTTATGAGAAAATCTCTGGTATTCCTTATAAAGACCTTTTCGAATAGCAGCTTGTAGATACTTGGGGAAGAGATACATCAAAAGTTGATAAAGCCTCTCTTCACGAGACAAAGCAACATCTAAACTAGTGAGATTGATATGAAGAACCTTGTTTAAGAGATAATGCAAAAAATGGTCATTACTCTCATCAGAAAATCGTGAGGAAATCGTTAATCTTTCCTGACCATATCCAAGAAAACCAATCACGTTCCCTGTCTTGATTTTCTGATTGACTGTTTCAAAAATCTTTTGGTCCTTATCCAAATCAGGAGTATGAGTCAAATCATTTGGAAAAATGAAAATACGTTCATCTTGGGATAGACTTTCCAAGGTTCTGTCTAAAAGAAGATTGCTTAGTTTAGGATATTCTTCAACAAATTTTTCTTTAATAATCTTGTGTTGATTATCAGTAATCCGCATCATCGTTTTCATCGCCTTCATTGTCATCAGCTACTGCCTGATCTTTTTGCTCATTATTTGTCAGTTCAAATGCTTTTTTCAAAGTTTCCAAAGTTTCAACCTCATCATAATAACCTCGCAAGTAGTCTTCTAGGAGAGGCTTAATATAATCAGACCAGAGTAATTCATAGTCAAAATCTACATCCTTCAACTTAAGAAAATAACTTGGTCCAATATGATAATGACTGTTTAATTCCTGAACATTTTCGATAGCAGCGTTCAAGTTTCTTAGACGAATTTTTGCTTCTTCTGCATGGATATTCAGCTCTTTATCCAACATGCCAACTTGACCCTCGGCAGTAACTTCAACAAAACGAAAACGACGACGCATAGCAAAATCAAAGGTATCCACTGAACGATCAATATCATTCATAGTTCCGATGATGTAAACATTTTCGGGGATATAGAACTTTTCATCAGTTTCGTGTAGATTTGCATATTGGGTAGAAACACTTCCTTTTTCACCACGATAGTCAGGGTCGATAGAGAAAAAGAGTTCGCCAAAAATCTTAGAAATCTCCCCACGATTGATTTCATCGATGATGAAGACGAATTTCTTATCAGTATCAATTTCTATTGGGGAAACATAGTCTTTCAAACCAAATCTCTTTCTCAATGTTTCTAGGACAGTTTTTCCACCACTTTTGTAGTATTCTTGCTTATTATAATTTTTATCTTTATACAACTCGTAAACATATTTGCTAGGTAGTGACCATCCTGGAACACCACTATCATAATTTACTGACAAATTTTGTCTACTATTAACAGATAAGTAAGATGTTTTTGTTATATATTCTTTTTCTTCAGCAACATTTATATATTCTAAGTAAGAATCCCAAGCCTCATCAAAATTATCTTGTCCTCCAATCAATTGGGTTTCTTTTGCTTTCTGACAAAAATCTTTAAAAATACCGTCCTGTAGCCTAAACTCAATAGCTCCATCCCCATTTGATACTGGTCTTAAACCTTCTACAAAATCCGTATAATCATAAGATGGATGAAACTGTACAAAGCCGATTTGCTCCTCATGACCTTCCGTTAACTCTTTAGCAATTTCTTTAGCAAGATAAGTTTTTCCCGTCCCCGGTGCACCACGGAGGATGAGGTTTTTGGATTTTCTTAATATACCACTATAATTAAATAAAAAATCATTCCTTAACATAGTTTCACTTTCTAATTTTTTATACTTTTTCCAATTAGGATGATTCAAAAAATAGTCATAGTCTTGAATTATGATTTCATCACTTGCAGCAAATTTTATTAACTGGTTAGTCTCTTTAGTTCGATACTTAATATCTGATGGAAACCATATTGTTTCTTGCCCCGTAAAGAAAAACCACTCCCTCTCTATATACTCTTTTTTCCAATCAACAATAATGGTATGCCCATCATCTAAAACCTCTTTAACAGTCGCCATTCCACGAATTTTCATCACAGAAACCTTTAAATCATCTTTCTTTACAAAAGGTAAATTCTTCTTTTTGACATATGTGGATTTAGCAAATAAAACGTCACCTGGTTTAATTTTATTAAACAACTTTAACATTTTTTGATACTGTTTATTTTCCTCGTTGTTATGCCATCCTAATTCCCACTTTCCTTCTTTCCTGAAATATTCAAGATAATCATCATCACCAAATCTTGTACCAACAAAAAAGTAATTATTTTGTTTACTGTTCATTTGAATACTCCTTTAATTTACTTTCACAAGTAAGTTCTATTAATATATAGCTCATCTCTAGCATATCATATCCTATAGAAAAAGAAAAGAATTTCTAAAGAAAAAGCCTAGTGTAGAGTGGAGTATTCCCTCTTAACACTAGACTTCTTTTTTATCCTAATAATACTCGCCCTGACGGTAATCCCATGAGTTAAAGGTATCTGACAGGTGCATCATAATCTTATCAATGTCAAGCCCTTTACGGATTACAACTGGAGCTGGTGAAGTTGATCGTGCTCCCCCTTGTTCTGGGATGAGTTTGCCATCTTTATCGACCATAGACACCATCACACCTTGCTCGTAGCGAGTTTCAATCGTTTTGTCAGGTTGGATGGATGCCACATAGTCGTCTGCTTCGATGACAAGGTCTACTGCTCCTTCGATACGTTCTCCGATACCTTCTACCTTACCACGGTTTCCTTTTCCAGATGGGTTTGCAGATGAAGCGTAAACCATTTTGCCTTCTTCCCAAAGTTTGGCAGCCAATTGTTCACCAGCTTTTCCAAATTTGATAACAAAACAGCTAGTACCACGCACGTCAGTCATAAGCTCTTCACGACCATCCCCATAAGCTTTGAGTTTCTCAAAGGCTTCTGGTTTCCAAGGAAGGATACAACCAAGAAGAATATCTTCATCCCAATGTTTTTGGTAGAAGGCTTCAATTTCTGGGTTGAGTTGTGCTAAAGCGCGAAGCTCGTCCATGCTACCGCAGAGAACAACACCTGGTTTGTTACGGTTACGTTCTTTAGCTTCAAACTTACGTTCAAGACCTGCCTTGTCACTAGTCATGATGATGTAACCAACTTTAGTAGGGCAAACGATACATCCACCCTCACCTTTTAAAATATCATAGCCTTCTTGTGAAAGTGTTCCCTTCCATTGAATGTGTTTTGTCATAGTTCTATTTCCTTTTCTATTTTTCTTCTAATCCTGCCAGTAGGCTGGTCGTTGTTTTTCATAAGCAGCAATCAAATCTTCATACTGCAAGGTAATACCAATATCATCCAAACCATTTAAGAGTTTGTGTTTCCATTCGCTATCAATTTCAAACGTGAATTCTCCAACTGGTGAGATGATTTTTTGTTGTTCCAAGTCCACAGTTACCTGGTCACTTGGTTGTAGCTGAGCTAGTTTCTCTCTAACCTCTCTGGGCTGAACAATAGGCAACATACCATTATTGAGTTCATTATTGTAATGAATATCACCGAAAGACCCCGCAATCACGACCTTAAAACCATAGTCCGCTAGAGCCCAAGCAGCGTGTTCCCTCGAAGACCCTGCGCCGAAGTTATCCCCTGAAATGAGAATACTGGCTTTGCGATATTCAGGTCGGTTAAAGACAAAGTCTGGGTCCTCAGTATAGAGATCATCCAGATAACGCCAAGCATACATAAGGTACTTACCAAAGCCTTTTTTATCAATTAACTTGAGAAACTGCTTGGGTAGGATTTGGTCGGTGTCGATGTTATCATTCATAAGAGGAACGGTCGTTCCTGTATAAACTGTGAATTTCTCCATATCCTCTCCTTACTGGGCCTCTGGCATTTGCCGAACATCTACAAAGCGCCCTGCAATAGCTGCTGCTGCTGCCATGGCTGGACTGCAGAGGTGGGTCTTAGCACCAAACCCCTGTCTGTCTTCAAAGTTGCGGTTGCTTGTTGAGGCGCAGTGAACGCCATCTGGAACCTTATCAGGATTCATCCCTAGGCACATAGAGCAACCTGGGTCTCTCCACTCAAAACCAGCATCTAGAAAGACCTTGTCCAAGCCCAACTTCTCAGCCGCTCGTTTGACAGGACGAGAGCCTGGAACCACGATAGCCGTTAAGTTGGGAGCAATTTTCTTTCCTTTGACAAATCGCGCAGCCAGTTGCAAGTCACTGAGACGAGCATTGGTACAAGAACCGATAAAGATATAGCCTAGTTCAATATCCGCTGGCTTTTGACCTGGTTCCAAGTCCATGTAGTTGTAGGCTCGCTCATCATTCATGTCCTTAATTTCTGGGAAGCTACTGTCAAAGTCAACACCCATAGCAGGATTGGTCCCCCAGGTCACCATGGGAGCCAAGTCTGAGACATCCATCTGGATAACCTTATCGTAAACAGCATCCTCATCACTGACAATTGTTTTCCAATCAGCCACAGCCTCTTCAAAGTCCTCTGGAACACACTCCCGTCCCTTGAGATAATCATAGGTGGTTTGATCCGGATTCATGATTCCCATCTTAGATCCAAACTCGATGGACATATTGCAGATGGTCATTCGCTCTTCCATGCTCAGTGCATCAATCGCTTGTCCACGATATTCCACAACGTAGCCGACACCGCAAGCAACGCCGTACTTGGCAATCAAGGCTAAAATGTAATCCTTGGAATAAACTCCTTTTTGAGGAACACCTGTAAATTCCACCAGCATTTTCTTGGGTTTGACCTGCCAGAGGGTCTGGGTAGCAAAGACATGTTCGACCTCACTGGTTCCAATTCCAAAGGCGATCGCTCCGAAAGCCCCGTGGGTTGCTGTATGGCTATCCCCACAGACTATGAATTTCCCTGGTTGGGTTCGTCCTGTTTCTGGACCAACCATGTGTACGATCCCTTGTTTTTCAGAACCGTGGGCAGCATGTTCAATCCCAAACTCCTCAACATTTTCAGCCAGCTTATCAATTTGTGCCTTAGAAATCACATCTCGAATATCGTAGATATTGACCGTCGGGACATTGTGATCAAAGGTTCCAAATGTCAAGTCTGGTCGTCTCAATCTGCGACCTGCATCTCGCAAACCTTGAAAGGCTTGAGGACTGGTCACCTCGTGGATATAGTGCTGGTCCACATACATGAGTTGGGGCTGCCCCTCTTCTCCTGTGATGACATGACGGTCCCATAATTTATCAAAAATCGATTTTCCTGCCATCCATTACCTCCAAATAACATATAAGGCTACTAGTGTAGTCACCATCCCAAGAAACCAAACTGTTTTAAAGTACCATTTTCGAGTCTTATGGTGAAAAGTGATTCCTGCTAACCAAGCACCAAAACCACCACAAGAAAGGGCTAAAATGAGTAAGATTTTCTCTGGAATGCGCCAAGCTCTTCTCCTTGCCTTAGATTTGTCAATACCATAAATCAAGAAAACCATGACATTCCAAATCAAAAGGACTAGAGTAATTTTTTCGTCTAACTTCATAACCTTGCAATAATAGCTTCCGTCATTTCCTTGGTCGAAGCCTGTCCCCCTATATCTCTTGTTAAAACACCAGCTGCCAAACTTGCCTCAACAGCACGCTCGATACGCTCTGCATCCTCATAACGTCCAAAACTGTCTCTCAGCATCATGGCCACTGATAAAATCATGGAGATAGGATTGGCAATTCCTTGACCAGCAATATCAGGTGCTGAACCGTGAATAGGTTCATAGAGACTTGGTCCATTTTCAGAATGACTGGCTGATGGCATAACCCCAAGTGTGCCAGATAGAACGCTTGATTCATCCGAGAGAATATCTCCGAAAAGATTTTCTGTCACGATGACATCAAACTTGGCAGGATTGGTAATCATGAGCATGGCAGCTGAGTCCACTAACTGGTGTTCCAAGGTTACATCTGGGAAATTCTGTGAGACCTTCTCAGATACTTTCCGCCAGAGTTTTGAGGTCGCCAACACATTTTGCTTATCGATACTAGTAACGATTTTTCTGCGATTTCTTGCAATTTCAAAGGCTTTGCGAATAATCTGCTCCACTTCCTCATAGCTATAGTCGTTGATATCACGCGCTTTTCTTTCTTCAAGGATATGATCCCCAAAGTAAATCCCGCCTGTCAACTCCCGCACAACGACAAAGTCCACCCCAGCAATTCGTTCTGATTTTAGTGGTGACAAATGCTTGAGACTGTCAAAGATTTTTACAGGGCGAATATTAGCGTAAAGATTGAGTTCCTTACGGAGAGCTAGCAAGCCTTGTTCAGGCCGAACCGTTTCACTATCATACTGGGGACTACCGATAGCCGCTAGGAGAATGGCATCTGCTTCACGACATACCTTGAGGGTTTCATCAGGTAAGGGATGCCCTGCAGCATCAATACCTGCACCTCCAAAAGGTCGTTTGTCTATTTCATAGACAAAGCCTGTTTTTTTAGCTAGAGCCTCCAGGACCTCTAAACCAGCCTCCATGATTTCTGGGCCAATTCCGTCCCCTGCTAAAGCTACTATTTTCTTTGTCATAGCCTTCTCCTTTACACACTAGGCATATCGCGATAGGAAACGCTAGGTCCCATCTCACCAGCATTCTCTTTTTGAACAAAGGTATTAGCGTTTATATAGGCAATAGCTGAAGCCTTCAACACATCGAAATCAAGGCCTGCTGCGTTAAAGATGGTTTCTGTATCTCTGTTTTCAACAGTGACCAAGACCCGAGCCTGGGCATCAATTCCATCTGTCACAGCATCAATGGTATAGGACACCAAGCAGACGGATTGGTTAAAGAATTTGTCGATAGCGTTAAAAATCGCTTCAACGGAACCTTGCCCTGTTGCATTAAATTCGACCTTCTCACCATCCATATTAGCCAGACTAACGAGTGCTTCAATGTCATTATCTGCATGGGTTTGCAGTTGTAAATCATCAAAGTGGAAGCCTTCTGGATTTTCAACCATAGTTCCAGCTACCAGCGCACGAATATCTGCATCTGTGATTTCTTGCTTCTTGTCTGCTAGCGCCTTGAACTTAGCAAAGAGTGGTTTGATATCCTCTTCTGTAAAATCTAGGGCCAATTCTCTCAGTTTCTCGACAAAGGCATGGCGACCAGACAATTTTCCAAGTGGGAGGCTATTACTCTTAACACCGACTAATTCAGGGGTGATGATTTCATAGGTAAGAGGATTTTTAAGGACTCCGTCTTGGTGAATACCAGATTCGTGAGAAAAGGCATTACCACCAACGACGGCCTTGTTTTTAGGAACTGGGATACCTGAGAAGCGAGAAACCATTTCTGACGTATTGATGGTCTCATTTAGGACAATACTGGTTTCTGCTTGGTAGTAATCTTGGCGAATATTGAGGGCTACTGCTACTTCTTCCAAAGCAGCATTTCCAGCTCTCTCACCAATACCATTGATGGTTCCTTCAACACGTCCTGCCCCATTCTTGACGGCAGCAAGGCTATTTGCCACTGCCATTCCAAGGTCATCGTGGCAGTGAGGCGAATAGATAATCTGACGATCCGTCTTGACATTCTCAATCAAGTATTTGAAGATAGCACCGTACTCCTCTGGCGTGGTAAATCCAACCGTATCAGGGATATTGATATAAGACGCCCCTGCATCAACCGCTGTTTGAACAACTTGTAAGAGGAAATCCAACTCTGTTCTAGTCGCATCCTCAGGAGAGAATTCGACCACTTCAAACTTAGAACGGGCATAAGAAACATGCTCCTTAATAGCTTCCAAAATCTCTTCCTTGCTCTTATTGAGCTTATACTTACGATGAATGGGACTGGTAGCGATAAAGACGTGAACTTGTGGATACTTGGCGTCCTTTAGGGCCTCGTAACAAGCATCAATATCAGACTTGACAGAGCGGGCCAGACCAGTTACCGCCGTTTTCTTCAAGGCCTTAGCAATCTCCTGCACTGCTGTGAATGAATCAGGACTCGCCGCCGGAAAACCAGCTTCAATGGCTGAAATACCCCATTTCTCAAGCTGCCTTGCTATGGCAATTTTTTCTTTGATTGAAAAGTTAACACCGGGTGTCTGCTCTCCATCCCGAAGGCTGGTATCTAGAAATTCAACTGTTCGCATAAGATTTCCCCTTTTCCAAATGTGATTTTAAAAAAAACATCTCGCTCAGAAACCCAAGCGAGATGTTGATTTACTCCCGCTTGGTAAGCCAAACAGGACTAATGCTTTTTGCACTAGCCCGAGTACCTCAACAACAAAGCAAATTGATTAAACTTAGCTGTTTTCATGTTTGACTTTCTCCTTCGTTTGATATCTTGTTAAGTATTTTAGCATAGGCAAAAGCACTTGTCAAGAAAAAATCAAATATTTTCTGAAAATTTCTTCAGTAGAGAATATTTAGCTAATTGAAAGTTCTTGAAAATCCTTGAAATGTTTCATTTTTTAGAGGTTAAGTTCCAACTTTTTTCTATCAATTCCAGTACCATTTCATCTGACAACGTATCATCAAAAGCCACACTAATCCAGTAACGTTTGTTCATATGAAAAGCTGGA
Source organism: Streptococcus sp. 477 (assembly GCF_013277295.1). Taxonomy (NCBI): domain Bacteria; kingdom Bacillati; phylum Bacillota; class Bacilli; order Lactobacillales; family Streptococcaceae; genus Streptococcus; species Streptococcus sp. 477. The sequence continues at coordinate 28,409 of NZ_VMMQ01000067.1, read as the reverse complement.
TAAATGCCCTTTTGTGAAAGCAGGTCCACTACTTGATCATGTTTGAGATTGACTGCTTCGACTAAACCTTCTCTACCCTTTTCCAGCTTATCCCAAGAGATTTTCATCAAGACGGCATACCACTTTTGATTTCCTTCATGTCTTAACACTGCCGTATCAGGAGATTTCTCCCACAGATATTCCAACTGATTACCATATTTTTCCTGAACCTGATTCATGATACGCTTAGTCTGAGGACAGATAAAATCCTGCACATCAAAACAAGCCTTCCGAATCTGGTAAAGAATCTCCAGACAAGTCTCACGGACACTTGCAACAAAACTTCCTTTAAAACTTTCCATATGAACTTGAGGATAGAGGTCGCCCGTTTCCTGATCAAAGACTTGAAAACTCACATTATCAGCAGTGATGGACACAGTCATGACAAAGTCACCCTGCAAAATCTGGCAACTATAGGTCCAGACTCCCCCATTTTTTGCAAAACCATAGGCATGAGCTTTTTCTTTATTAAACTGATAGGATTTAAAAATTTCAAACATAAGTGAAAACTGCTACCCAAAGCTAGCAGTTCCTTTCTATTTTTTAAAAGACAACCTTGGTTCCGTGCAATTGTGTCACACCTAGCTGGTTGATAAAGGTTTGACGGTTGTCCAAGTCAATCCCCCCGCCTGGTAAAATTTCAATTTTACCTTTAGCATGTTCCAAAATTCTGTGATAGTGAGCCAAACGTTTTTCTAAGGAGTCACCAGACACACCAGCACGAGTTAGGATACGAGTGACACCGGCTTGGCTGAGCCAGTCAATAGCCTCCAACTGCTCTTCATCACTCAATTCATCAAAGGCCATGTGGAAGACAATTTCCATTCCTTTTGATGCAGCAATTAACTTTTCAAGATTAGGCTTATCCAACTTCTTATCAGCAGTTAAAGCCCCAAATACAACCCCTTGACTTCCAGCCTGAGCAGTCAACCGAATGTCTTCTAGCATAATAGCAATTTCTAGGTCATTATAGACAAAGTCTCCACCACGTGGACGAATCATGGTCATGATGGTCGTATCATAGTTAGCTGCCAATTCAACCGCTGCCTTGGTCACTCCATAGCTGGGAGTTGTACCACCAACTGCAAGATTATCACAGAGTTCGATTCGACGAGCTCCAGCCTGCATCGCTTTTTCAAGCAAGGTCACATTTTCAGCACAAAATTCGTAAATCATTTGATTCTCCTTGAAGATTACTTTGAATTTATTATATCATATTATTGTGAATATGCTTTCAATTTTATCAAGGGAAATAGTTACAAATTTTACTTATTCTTTGTCTGGAATAACCTTAAAGAGATAATAGGTGATAAAGATGGTCAAAGCACCCAGACTGATTTTGACTGGTAAGAGAGGGGCAAAATAAATGGAAATTCCCATCAAGATGTAGATAGAAACGATGATTTTTTTCTTACGTTCACGCGCAATGGACTTTGTTTCTCGAAAATCAGCTACATATGCTTGATAGAGCTTGGTATGATAAAGCCAATCTTCGAAGCGCTTGGAACTTCTGGAGAAACAAGCAATAGACAACAAAAGGAAAGGCGTTGTCGGCAACAAGGGTAAAACTACCCCAACAATAGCCAAGGCCAGTGATAAAAAACCAATTATCAGATAGATAAGACGCATAACTTCTCCTAGTTAAAATAATCTTCTTCTAGTTTCGCATAAAATGATGAATTTTGTCAAGTACTAATCAAAAAGAGCCTGAAATTCACTTTCAGGACTCTCTTCTTATTTAATCTTTTCTTCTTCGTAGTCACCCTTGCTACAAACAACCTGCTTGCCACCACCACGGACTTTTTTCTCCATGAGGAAGTTGCCACATTTTGGACAGTCACGACCAACAGGCTTATCCCAAGAAGTAAATTCACATTCTGGATAGCGATTGCAACCATAGAAAAGGCGATTGCGTTTGGTTTTTCGCTCAATGATTTGTCCCTGATGACAACTTGGACACTCAACACCAATCTCTTTCACAATTGCTTGGGTATGACGGCAATCTGGGAAATTGCTACAAGCGTAGAACTTACCAAAACGACCAAGTTTAATGACCATTGGACTGCCACACACTTCACAGTCAAATCCAGCTGGTTCATCCTTAATCTGGATTTTTTCCATTTCTTCTTCAGCCTTGGCAACCTCTTTAGAGAATGGTTTGTAAAAGGCATCAATGACACGTTGCCACTGCTCTTTTCCGACTTCGACATCATCCAGTTTGCCTTCCATTTCAGCTGTGAAGGTTACGTTTACGATATCTGGGAAATATTCAACGATGAGCTTGTTAACAATTTCTCCCAACTCTGTTGGTTCAAAACGTTTGGCTGCAAGGCGAACATAATAACGTTTCTGAATAGTTTCAATGGTTGGTGCGTAGGTGGACGGACGTCCAACCCCATTTTCCTCCAAGGTCTTGATCAAGGTCGCTTCAGAATAACGAGCAGGCGGTTGAGTGAAATGTTGCTCTGGTTTGCTATTGACCTGCTTAACCACATCTCCAACAGCCATATCTGGTAACATCTTATTCTTATCAGAATCATTATAAATAGCAAGATAACCATCAAACTTAACCTGACTACCATTAGCAACAAATTGAACCCCATTTTGAGACAATTTAACAGCCATGGTATCAAAGACAGCAGCCGTCATCTGACTCGCTACAAAACGATTCCAGATAAGAGTATAAAGCTTGAGCTGATCCTTGTCCAGATACTTAGCAATACTTTCAGGTGTATTAAAAACACTAGACGGGCGAATAGCCTCGTGGGCATCCTGAGCACCTGAAGCGTTTTTGACCTTGCTACCATGCTTAGAATACTTGCTACCAAAACGGTCTGTAATGAAACTTGCTGCTTCGTTCTGTGCCACTGGACTGATACGAGTCGAATCAGTACGCATATAGGTAATCAAACCTTGCACACCAGAACCGATATTGATCCCTTCATAGAGCTGTTGGGCAACCATCATGGTTTTTCGAGTACGGAAGTTAATTTTATTGGCAGCATCCATCTGCATAGATGAAGTGGTATAGGGTAATGGAGCATTGCGCTTGCGCTCTTTCTTATCTACCTGATCCACTGAAAAATCTTTGCTAGTCAGACGAGACAAGACTTCCTTGACCTCATCATTGCTAGTCAGTTTCAACTTTTTGCCGTCTACTCCATAGAAGGAAGCCTGAAATTGCTTGGTTCCCTTTTTAAAGACAGCATCAATTGTCCAGTATTCTTCTGGCTGGAAGGCATTGATTTCATTCTCACGATCAATGATGAGTTTAAGCGCAATAGACTGAACGCGACCTGCTGACAAGCCCTTCTTGACCTTCTTCCACAAAATAGGCGAAATCGAATAGCCTACCAAGCGGTCTAGGACACGACGAGCCTGTTGGGCATCGACCAAGTCCATATCAATCTTACGAGGTTCTTTAAAAGCATTTTTGACAGCATCTTTGGTGATTTCATTGAAGACCACACGGTTAGCATCATTTTCATCCAAGTTGAGAATATGGGCCAAATGCCAAGAAATCGCTTCTCCTTCACGGTCCGGGTCACTCGCCAGAAAAACTTTATTAGCTTTTTTAGCTTCTTTTTTCAAGTCATTGATAAGAGGGCCTTTTCCTCGGATATTGATATATTGCGGTTCATAATTATTTTCAATATCGACGGACATACTGGATTTCTTCAAATCACGGATATGCCCGACACTGGCTAAAACCTTGTAGTTTCTGCCTAGATATTTTTCAATCGTCTTGGCCTTAGCAGGCGACTCCACGATGACTAGATTTTTTTTAACTGTTGATTTTTTCTTTTTTGTTGCCGTAGCCACAGTATCACACCTTTTCAAAGTAATAAACTTTATAAAGTGTAAACCATTTTTTGAACCCTGTCAAGACTTAGCTACTATAATAGAAGAAAAGTTTATACTTAAGACTTCAGTCTTCCTTTGATATACATAGAAGACTCACGAGAAAAACCAGCTATTCTCAAGAAATTATTGTTCCTCAGACTCTGTATCAAATTTATTGGCTTTTTCCTTTTCTTTTGCTTCCTTATCCTTGATATACTGGAAGAAATACTCCACCAGTTCTTCCTTACTAAGTTGTTCTGAATCAGACAATTGGGAAACTTGAACAGAAACATCACTTAAACCATAGTCACCTCTCTTACTGGAAATCATATCGAGTTCTTCTTCTGTCAAATAATTTCCTGAAATGGTTAGCTTTAGGGTATGAGTCTTTTTAGAATAGATTTTTTTCAAAATATTATGCCCCTGAAATTGCTCTGATATAAATTTCTTAAGGGACTCTTTTTTCAACGTTTCTCTCACTAAAGTCGTTGCAGAGATAAAACTCGGAATCATCAGCAAAACAGCAACTAGAAGCAAAATCCTGCGCATTTTAGAGTCTTCTTCATTATCTTTAAAATAATGTTTCTTAACCATCATCAACCTAACACCTATATAAGTCGCAATGACAATAAAGCTACAATTGATGAGGAATAGGTAAGAGGAGCCTATGATAAATTTTAGATTAGCAGAAGCAATAGCATAACCTACTGTACAAAGAGGAGGCATCAAGGCGGTTGCAATAGCAACACCAGGAACAATATTATTGGTCTCTTTTTTCCTAGCACCAATAATACCTGCTATCCCTCCTACAAAAGCAATGAGAACATCCCAAATAGTCGGAGAGGTTCTAGCAACAATCTCCGAACTAGCATACGAAATGGGAGAAAGATAAAAATAAAGTGTTGAAGCTATTAGACTGGCAAGAATTTGAATAGCTAATATTTTAAAAGATTTTCTTAACAATTTAAAATCAAATATAGCTAGAGAGAGCCCCACTCCCAGAATAGGTGTCATCAAAGGAGAGATTAACATGGCTCCAATAATCACGGGAGTCGAATCCATATTTAATCCGATAGAGGCGATAAGCATGGCACATAGTAAAATCGCTAAATCACTTCTGGAAAGTTCTAATTCTTCATATATTTTATTTCTAAATTCTATCAACGAATACAGTTTATTATTTGTCACAAATATCTTCCTTTCCCAGCTAACTAGTCGCTAATACTCTTCGAAAATCTCTTCAANNTTTCATTGAGTATAAAATCCTAACAAACTCAATACTTTAGTAGTCTGATATGCCAATCTCATGAGGTCTTTTTATCATTTTCCATCATATCCTGACGCAAATGTCTACTGATGTCTCTCATCAGTTTCATTTCTAGTAAATGAAAATCAAACTCGGAAGCTCACCGTAGCTTGCTCAAAACACAGCAAGACAAAGCTGATGACGTAAAAAGATTTTCGAAGAGTGTCATCATCAATTTCAGACCATTTTTTATAATAACCATTTTATTTTTATCTGTCAAGGTCTTTGAATTCTTTCTTAAACAAGCCTTGTAATCTCTACTTTTGAAGAATTTATTTTTCCTTACTGGCAATACTTGAGACGATACAGCTCCCTGATAATAAGCTGACCAAGATTAGTCACAAGCAACTCTCCTTTCTCAATTACACTAAATTGCTTTCCTTCCTCTGAGAAAAATCCTCTACTCTACTAATCCACTTAGAAAAAACGCATATTATCAAGTGTTAAAAACTTGCTAATATCCGTTTTATTATGGAAATGTTGGGTTCATTTTCTCTTAAAATTGATTTTTTCTTAGAATTCTAGCTTAGGTCATTTTTAAAATTCAAATTCTGCAAGAACATCCTGCCCACTGGTGACCAATTTTGCTCCTTCTTGAATCAAATGATGGCAACCGTCTGATAGTCCATCTAAAATGCTACCAGGTATAGCAAAAACATCGCGTCCTTCTTCCATTGCTCGCTCACAGGTAATGAGACTCCCCGAGCGCATCTTAGCCTCTGCTACAATCACGCCACGGCAAAGTCCAGCAATGATGCGATTACGGGCAAGAAAATGAAATTTCAGAGGTTGTTCGCCAGGTCCATATTCACTGAGAACCAGATGATCATTGCCGATGTAGTCTTGCAAACGTTTATTGGCTTTAGGATAAAACACATCCAGTCCTGTTCCAATCACTGCAATGGTTTTTCCGCCATTTTGAAGAGCTGCCATATGAGCTGCTGTGTCAATGCCCTTGGCTAATCCACTGACGATAACCAGTTCATTTTCCAATCCCTGAATGACTTTTTCAACTGACTTAGCTCCCTGTTTGCTACAAGCGCGACTTCCTACGACTGCTACCTTCGGGAATTTCAGGAGGTCAAGATTTCCCTTGTAAAATAAAAGTACAGGTGCATCGTATATTTCACTCAAATCCCAAGGATAACAGTCGTCTAAAATAGAGAAAGATGGAAATTTTTGAAACTCCTTCTCCAAATGCGCATCATCTATCTGAAAATAACGTTCCATAAAAACGGCTGGATTACGGCAACCTGATATATCTGCAATATCACCTAACAACAGTTCTTGATCAACATTTTCACCGTATTCTAGGACTGTCAAAATCTGTTGATTGGTCAAACCTGATTTTTTTAACTTATAGATTTCATAGTTTGTGATTTTCATAAATAACTCCATTTCTTTATCTACTCATCTATCTATTCGTAAAAGTTCGTAAAAAATCAAAAAAACATCCGACTATTTTAGTCAGATGTTGGAATCTTTAATTTTCGTTTTTAAGAATTTCTTCTAATTTATGATAGTCTTGGACACTATCGATCTCATAGATGCTATTGCCTTCTAATTCTTCAACATAGACATCTAGCTCTTTGATATTATCCTTAACCATATTGTCCCAATAGAGATCAACAAATTCACCACTTGCATAAGCCTTGTCGATAAAGCTGACAATCTTTTCTGCAGTTGGAGCATCCCAGAAGGATACACCACTAAGGATGCGACCTGCCTTGCTATCAACAATAATGTCTTGAACCTTGTAGTCATCTCCATAGACCAAGAACCATTCGTTGGTACAATCTTCACGATAAACACTAAAATAAGTCGAACGAGTCAAATCATTGCGGAACATATTTTTAAAGAGGTAGTTATCTGCATCAATAACATAGCTGTTGGCCAATTCTTCTTTTACAAGATAGAGAGAGTAAAAGTTATTGTAATCAGCGTATTTATCATTGAAAACGAGGCGAACTCCGTATTTCTCTTTTAAGTAATCGAATTGTTCTTTAAGATAACCAACGATGATGATGATGTCATTGATTCCTTTTTCTTTGAGAAACTCAATTTGGTATTCAATCAAAGGTTTTTGATTAACCTGAACCAAGGCTTTAGGGGTATTTTCAGTCATAGGACGCAAGCGAGTTCCCAATCCCGCTGCTAAGATAATGGCTTTCACACGAATCTCCTTTATTCTTTAATAATAATATAAACTCCAGCAATGACGACAAGTGACGTCATAATGGTCAGCATATCTAGCGGTGCACCCCAAAAAACAACTGCAAACAAGACCGTCCATACTACATAGCTCACGTTCAAGCCTGTAGCCTTGGCTGGTTGCAAGCGATTGATAGCGATATAATAAGCCAAGTAGGAAATCATATCAAAGGCTGCAAAAACAATCATGAGACCTAGCAATTGTCCATTGGCTACTGCAGTAAATGACTGATGAGAGAAGAGCACAATCACAAGATAGGACAAGAACGAAGTCACTTGACGGATTAAGAGGGCTTCGATTTCACTCAGTTCACTTTCCATAGCAAAGGAGCTAAGAACACTCTCACTTCCCCATGCAATAGCACAAACCAAAGCACAGAAAATCCCAATGTAGAAGGAATTAACCTGTTCAACCTTATAAGTTTGAGCAATAATCCCTCCAATAATCAAGACAATCCCAAACACAGTATTTTTCGAAATCTTGTGCTTCAAAAAGAAGAAAGCCAATAAAACTGAAATCGCAGGGTAAATAGCCGATACAGATGAAGCTAAGGAACTTCCGATATACTTAACTGCGTAAAGATTGGCCTGCATACCGATAGGGCCTGCTAGCAAGGCTCCGATGATAACACTGACATTGCGAATATTTAAGAAAATTGAGAGGCGAACTTTCCCTTCTTTTACCAAGAGAAAAGCTAGTAAGATAAAGATGCTCAAAAAATCATGAGCTGCAGCCACCACAAAGGGTGACAAATCTGTAAAAATCGAAAAGATATAAGCACTAACCGTTAGACCCAAACCCCAGAAAATACCTGAAAGTAGACCAAAAGAAACTCCATTTTTATTTTTCATCTGAACCTCCATAAGAAGCCAAACCTTTAACAGCTCTTTGGTAACGACTCACACCATAGTCACCAAAATCTGCACCTTGCTCTTCTTTGTAGACTGTCCATAGACTCCAAATAGTATCTTGTAAAATTTTATAAATGGCAATCTTTTCACGAGAGACAGGTGTTTGGTCACTCTCATAGTGAGACAAGAAGGCTTCTTCCTCTTGACGAGTGAATTCAGACTCTAAGAAGAGAGCAGCCAAATCCCACATTGGATCATTCATTGATGAATATTCCCAGTCAATCAGATAAAGTCGTCCTTGAGGTGATTCGATAAAGTTTTCAGGCACCAAATCGATATGACAAGATTTTCTGTCAACACCTAAGTCAGCCAGTCTTTTCTCTAAGGAGAAGACTTCTTCTCGAACAGCTTCATAGTTGGCATAAGGGATTTTCTCTTCAATCAAGGATTCGTATTTTTTGATTTCTTCAAAAGGAACAAATTCTCCTCTTAATTCCTTGCCAGAAGCATGAATAGTTTGTAATATTGGAGCAATTTTATCGAGTTTGGTCTTGATTGACCTTGAATCAAGCGTAATCGCAGATTCGATATACTCATTTACTTTGATACCAGCTTCAATATCAAAAAGATAATTTTTTACATCTAAGTCTAAATCCTTTAGTAGTTCAAGATTGTACTTTTCATCTTGACGATTGATAAGCTTTTCTGTCCCTTTACCAAAGAACTTAACAATGTATTGCTTATTTGTTGTTTTGACCAAATAGTTTTGATTGGTCATTCCCCCCAGTTGTTCAACACTGAGGATTTCCTCTTCTTGACTAAGTAGGGAAGAAATTTTTTCTTTAATGATTTTCTCCACAATTAACCTCCAGCACTTATACTTCCCACTTAAACACGGTTTTAAAGGCTGTGTTTAAATCGGTTGCAAAGACACGGTGAATATCTTTAATTTCTCTTACAGGTTCTTCTAGATAAAGGATATTTTTAAGACGATTGGCAAATTTCTTGACTTCCATCATTTGGATGGCATTTTCAAAATCAATGCGACCAGAACGAGAGGATCCAACCAAGAGCAAGCCTTTTTCTAAGGCATCGCGTGTATTGAGATTGACTTTATACTCGCTAACACCCATCATGAGAATCGTTCCCTGAGGACGAATATAGCGAATCAAGTCATTAATGGCTGGTCCAGTACCATCACCACCACAACACTCAAAAGCATGGTCAAAGGCCAAATCTTCAGGAATATTATCCGTAATATAGCATTCTTTGGCAAAAGAGAAGAGTTCCAATTTTTCCCAATGACGACCAATAACCACGATCTCTGCTTCTGGCAAAGTATAGTTGATAATATTGGCAACCACAAAAGCTAAACTTCCATCTCCAATAACAGCGATCCGCTCCCGCTTGCTATGAGCAAGAGTCAATAGGCGATTCATAGCGTGCATACCGACACTGACAAACTCTGTAATGGCTGCAACCGTATCTTCAATAGCATCATAAGCCACCACACGATCTTTAGGGAGAGAAACAAACTCTCTCATAAAGCCATCAAATCCACTAGACAAGAAATGGGTCCCTGTCATGTAGTTTTCATAGAATTCTTCATCACTCTGCATAGGAGACTGATTGGGAATCATGACAACTTTTTGACCAACCTCGTAGGTTCCGGTCGGGTCAGAAATGACGGTTCCACATGACTCGTGAATCATTGCCATTGGAAGCTTTTTATTCAAAATCTTGGGATCACGTTTTCCCTGATAGTAACGCTGATCCGCATGACAGACAGCCATGTAGTTGGGACGGATAAGGATATGATTTTCTTGGTCAATAGCCTCTTCCTGATATTTGACATTGATAAACTTAGGCTTAGTTAGTTGATAAATTTGATTAATCATTTTACTAGTCTTTCTCAATCATACTTTTTGCAATCTTCAAATCTGTTACGGTTGTAATCTTCAGATTTGAGTATTCACCCTTGGCCAAGGCCACATCTTTTCCTTTGATCACAAAGATTTTACATGCATCTGTCAAGATTTCCTTCTCTTCATCAGAAAGAGATCCATAAAGGTCCATGAAGTCCTTGCAACGGAATGTTTGAGGTGTTTGTCCTTGATAAAGGTGAGCACGATTTGGAATATCTGTAATAAATTGACCATTGGTACTTTCAACGATAGTATCAACCGCTTCTACCACTGTGTCCACTGCGTCATGATTTTGGGCAAGTTGGATATTGTCCTGAATCATGCGAAGTGTAATAAATGGACGAACAGAATCGTGGGTAACAACGATATCCTCTGGAGTAAGCGGACGATAAGCATCAATGGCTTCAATGATTTTCTTAATACTTGTATTGCGGTCAGCACCACCCTTTGTAATGATGATACGTTCCTTATAAAGAGGAAGATATTTATCTACAAGATCTTCTGCATGAGAAACCCAGTCTCCATGAACACCAACTACAATTTTTTCAATACTTGGCTCCAAGACAAATTTTTCAATTGTATGAATCAAAATAGGTCGATCACCTAGCTCTAAAAATTGTTTTGGCAAGTTACTGATCCCCATGCGTGTGCCAGTTCCACCGGCAAGAATTCCTGCATAAATCATCTATTTTCTCCTTTGTCTTACTAAAAAAACTTATTCTCTCTATTATACCACAATCTAGTCCTATCATAAAAGGAATACTGGTCCTCCCCTTCTAGAATAGGAGAATTATGCAGTTCTATTATTCAAAGAAACTAGTCCATTTCTAGTAATGACTAGGAATTCTGTAGCAATTACTAATAAATGGCTGCGAAATTTTAGAGTCCTTCAGAATAATATACTTTCCTTAAAGAAAACTTAAAACTTAAGATTTGAAACTTCAAAGTGATTACTTGACTTACTGCCCTTCATTTCTTATTAGCTGACTTTATGATATAATGAAAAACGAGGTAAATTGAATGAAAAGTATAAAATTAAATGCTCTATCTTACATGGGAATTCGTGTCTTGAATATTATTTTTCCCATCTTAACTGGAACCTACGTCGCGCGTGTCTTGGACCGAACTGACTATGGTTACTTCAACTCAGTCGACACTATTTTGTCATTTTTCTTACCCTTTGCGACTTATGGGGTCTATAACTACGGTTTACGAGCCATCAGTAATGTCAAGGATAACAAAAAAGATCTGAATAGAACCTTCTCCAGTCTTTTTTATTTGTGCATCGCTTGTACAATTTTGACCACTGCGGTCTATATCCTAGCCTATCCTCTCTTCTTTACAGATAATCCAATCGTCAAAAAGGTCTACCTTGTTATGGGGATTCAACTCATTGCCCAGATTTTTTCAATCGAATGGGTCAATGAAGCTCTGGAAAATTATAGTTTTCTCTTTTACAAAACTGCCTTCATCCGTATCCTGATGCTGGTCTCTATTTTCCTGTTTGTCAAAAATGAACACGATATTGTTGTCTATACACTTGTGATGAGTTTATCGACACTGATTAACTATCTGATTAGTTATTTTTGGATTAAAAGAGACATTAAGCTTGTTAAAATTCACATAAGTGATTTTAAACCGCTCTTTCTCCCTCTGACAGCCATGTTGGTCTTTGCTAATGCCAATATGCTCTTCACTTTTTTGGATCGTCTCTTCCTCGTTAAAACAGGGATTGATGTCAACGTTAGTTACTACACCATAGCTCAACGAATTGTGACCGTTATTGCTGGTGTTGTAACAGGAGCTATCGGAGTGAGTGTGCCTCGTCTTAGTTACTATCTAGGAAAAGGCGATAAGGAAGCCTATGTTTCTCTGGTTAATAGAGGTAGTCGAATCTTTAACTTCTTTATCATTCCACTGAGCTTTGGACTCATGGTTTTAGGACCAAATGCCATCCTACTTTACGGTAGTGAAAAATATATCGGAGGTGGCATCTTGACCTCTCTCTTCGCTTTTCGTACGATTATCCTGGCCTTAGATACCATTCTTGGTTCCCAAATTCTCTTTACCAATGGCTATGAAAAACGTATCACAGTCTATACAGTCTTTGCTGGGCTACTCAATTTGGGCTTAAATAGTCTCCTCTTTTTCAACCATATCGTGGCTCCTGAATACTACTTACTGACAACTATGTTATCAGAGGCCTCTCTACTTGTTTTCTATATCATTTTCATCCATAGAAAACAACTTATTCACTTGGGACATATCTTTAGCTATACTGTTCGATACTCTCTCTTTTCACTTTCTTTCGTAGGAATTTATTTCCTGATCAATTTCTTGTATCCTGTGGATATGGTCATTAATTTGCCATTTTTGATGAATACTGGTTTGATTGTCTTGCTATCAGCTATCTCTTATATTGGTCTACTTGTCTTCACAAAAGATAGCATTTTCTATGAATTTTTAAACCATGTCCTAGCCTTAAAAAATAAATTCAAAAGATCATAGGAGTTTAAAATGAAACAACTAACCATTGAAGATGCCAAACAAATTGAATTAGAAATTTTGGATTATATTGATACTCTCTGTAAAAAGCACAATATCAACTATATTATTAACTACGGTACTCTGATTGGGGCGGTTCGACATCAAGGCTTTATTCCTTGGGACGACGATATTGATCTGTCCATGCCTAGAGAAGACTACCAACGATTTATTAACATTTTTCAAAAGGAAAAAAGCAAGTATAAGCTCCTTTCCTTAGAAACTGATAAGAACTACTTTAACAACTTTATCAAGATAACCGACAGTACGACTAAAATTATTGATACTCGAAATACAAAAACCTATGAGTCTGGTATCTTTATCGATATTTTCCCTATAGATCGCTTTGATGATCCTAAGGTCATTGATACTTGTTATAAACTGGAAAGCTTCAAACTGCTGTCTTTCAGTAAACATAAAAATATTGTCTATAAGGATAGCCTTTTAAAAGATTGGATACGAACAGCCTTTTGGTTGCTCCTTCGACCGGTTTCTCCTCGTTATTTCGCACATAAAATCGAGAAAGAAATTCAAAAATATAGTCGTGAAAATGGTCAGTATATGGCTTTTATCCCTTCTAAATTTAAGGAAAAGGAAGTCTTCCCAAGTGGTACCTTCGATAAAATAATTGATTTACCCTTTGAAAATTTAAGCCTTCCAGCACCTGAAAAATTTGATACTATTTTGACACAATTTTATGGAGATTATATGACCCTACCACCAGCAGAAAAACGCTTCTACAGTCATGAATTTCACGCTTATAAATTGGAGGATTAGGATGCAATATTTAGAAAAAAAAGAAATTAAAGAAATTCAACTAGCTCTGCTAGACTATATTGATGAGACTTGTAAGAAACATGATATTCCTTATTTTCTCAGTTATGGAACCATGCTTGGAGCCATCCGCCACAAAGGTATGATTCCTTGGGATGATGATATTGATATTTCCCTTTATCGTGAGGATTATGAGCGTTTACTGAAGATTATTGAAGAAGAAAATCACCCTCGCTACAAGGTTCTTTCCTACGATACATCTTCTTGGTACTTCCATAATTTCGCATCGATTTTGGACACTTCTACTGTTATAGAAGACCATGTTAAGTACAAGCGTCATGATACCAGCCTTTTCATCGATGTCTTCCCAATTGATCGATTTACAGACTTGAGCATTGTCGACAAGAGCTATAAGTATGTGGCTCTTCGTCAACTAGCTTATATCAAAAAATCACGAGCAGTTCACGGTGATAGCAAATTAAAAGATTTTCTTAGATTATGTAGCTGGTATGCCCTCCGAGTGGTCAATCCCCGTTACTTTTACAAGAAAATTGATCAGCTAGTCAAAAATGCTGTAACCAACACTCCTCAATATGAAGGAGGAATTGGGATCGGTAAGGAAGGGATGAAAGAAATCTTCCCAGTTGATACCTTTAAAGAACTGATTTTAACTGAGTTTGAGGGCCGTATGTTGCCTGTTCCTAAAAAATATGACCAATTTTTAACCCAGATGTATGGCGATTATATGACACCACCATCAAAAGAAATGCAAGAGTGGTATAGTCATAGCATTAAAGCTTATCGCAAAAGCTGATTAAGCAGTAGTTTACAAGAAAAAATATAACAAAAAAGAGAAGATTGTTACACCTTCTCTTTTTTCTATTTAAATTGCTTCTGTGACAAAACTACGGCTTTCCAATACTTTGAGCATGGCATTAGCTGTATCTAGCGCTGTGAAGAGGGGCACCCCGTGTTCAATGGCTGAACGACGAATTTGCTCACCATCTTCGTCAGCAGTTCGTTTTGTTCCTACTGTGTTAATGATAGCTTGAATTCTTCCTTTACGAACAAAGTTTGGAATATCCTTATCGTCATCACCAATCTTACCAACAGGCTGAGCATGTAATCCATGACTGGCAAAGAAGGCTGCTGTCCCTTCTGTCGCGAGGATTCCATAGCCAATATTTTGAAAACGACGAGCCAAGTCCAAGGCTTCTTCTTTGGCATCATCAGCGATGGTAAATACAACATTTCCAAAGGTTGGCAAGTGGAGGTAAGAAGCTTCAAAAGCTTTATAGAGAGCTTTTTCCAAAGTAGTATCAGAACCCATAACTTCCCCTGTTGACTTCATTTCAGGACCAAGTAAGCTGTCTACCTTAGCTAGTTTGGTAAAGGAGAAGACAGGTGCCTTGATATGAACGCGAGTGCTTTCAGGGTAAAGTCCATCTTGGTAGCCAAGTTCTTCAAGGTTTTGACCAAGAATGAGCTTGGTCGCTACTTGAGCCATAGGAATATTAGTTACCTTAGAAAGGAATGGAACGGTACGGCTGGCACGTGGATTGACCTCAATAACGTAGACTTTTTCATCCTTGATAACAAACTGAATGTTCATCATTCCAAGACAGTTGAGGCCGATTGCTAGGCGTTTGGTGTAGTCTGCGATGGTTTCCTGCACCTTTTGAGACAAGGTTTGCGGAGGGTAAACAGCCATTGAGTCACCTGAGTGGACACCAGCACGTTCGATATGCTCCATGATACCTGGGATAAGGACATTTTCACCATCTGAGATGGCATCAACTTCGCACTCCTGACCAACGATATAAGAATCGACAAGAACTGGGTGGTCTGGACTAGCCTTAACCGCTGTACGCATGTAAGAACGAAGATCTTCTTCATTTTCTACGATTTCCATGGCGCGTCCACCAAGTACATAAGATGGGCGAACAAGGACTGGGAAACCAATCTTACGTGCTGCAAGAACTGCTTCTTCTTCATTGGTAGCCGTTTGTCCTGGTGGCTGTGGAATGTCCAATTCTTTGAGAGCTTGCTCGAAGAGGTCACGGTCTTCAGCACGGTCTAGGTCAGCGACCTGTGTACCAAGGATGGTCACACCTGCTTTTGCCAATGGCTCCGCAAGGTTGATAGCTGTTTGACCACCGAACTGAACGATAACCCCTTTTGGTTGCTCCAAGTCGATGACATTCATAACATCTTCGAATGTCAATGGCTCAAAGTAAAGCTTGTCTGATACCGAGAAGTCTGTTGAAACAGTCTCTGGATTTGAGTTCATGATGATAGCTTCATAACCAGCTGCCTGGATAGCCTTAACTGAGTGAACCGTTGCATAGTCAAATTCGACCCCTTGACCGATACGGATTGGACCTGAACCTAGGACAAGTACAGATTCTTTATCAGATCTGATAGACTCATTTTCCCATCCATAGGTTGAATAGAAATATGGTGTTTCAGAATCAAACTCCGCAGCACAGGTATCGACCATCTTATAAACTGGAACAATCTTGTTTTCCAAGCGAAGTTGACGAAGTTGATCAGCAGTTGTTTTCCAAAGTTCCGCAATCTTACGGTCTGAGAAGCCATTAAGTTTAGCTGTTTTCAAGACTTCTAGATCTTGTGGATGAGCACCCAATTCCTGCTCAATTTCAAAGATATGTAGGAGTTTATCCAGATAAAAAATATCGATTTTTGTAAGCTCTGCAATTTCTTCAGGTGTGTAGCCACGACGAATTGCTTCTGATACGTAGAAGAGACGGTCATCTTGGGCTTTGACAACCTTTTCAATCAAGGCATCATCAGAAACTGCTGCAAGTTCAGGTATTTCATTGTGGTGCACCCCAATTTCAAGGGAGCGGCAGGCCTTGAGAAGAGATTCCTCGATATTACGACCGATTGCCATGACTTCTCCAGTCGCCTTCATTTGTGTACCGAGACGGCGTTCACCCTTTTCAAACTTGTCAAATGGGAAACGAGGAATCTTGGCAACCACGTAGTCAAGGGCTGGTTCAAACATGGCATAGGTTGAACCTGTAACTGGGTTGATGACCTCATCCAAGGTCAAACCTACTGCAATCTTAGCAGCCAATTTTGCAATCGGATACCCTGTCGCCTTAGATGCTAGGGCTGAAGAACGCGACACACGAGGGTTTACTTCGATGACATAATACTTGAAACTGTGTGGATCAAGGGCCAGCTGAACGTTACATCCCCCTTCAATCTTAAGGGCACGAATGATGCTCAAGCTCGCGTCACGTAGCATTTGGTTTTCATAGTCTGCCATGGTTTGCGCAGGAGCAAATACAATGGAATCTCCTGTGTGAATTCCGACTGGGTCAAAGTTTTCCATGTTACAAACAACCAAAGCATTGTCAGCTGAGTCACGCATCACTTCGTATTCGATTTCCTTGAAACCTGCAATCGAACGCTCAATCAAACATTGGGTCACAGGTGATAATTTCAAACCATTTTCAGCGATTTCACGCAATTCTTCCTCGTTGGCACACATACCACCACCAGTACCACCAAGGGTAAAGGCTGGACGAACGATAACTGGGTAACCAATTGTCGCTGCAAAGGCAACAGCTTCTTCGACTGTGTTGACAATTTCAGATTCTGGAATTGGTTGGTTGAGCTCTTCCATCAATTGTTTAAAGAGGTCACGGTCCTCCGCTTGATCAATGGCAGATAGTTTAGTACCCAGAAGTTCAACACCAAGCTCATCTAGGATACCATTTTTAGACAATTCCATGGCCATATTAAGCCCTGTTTGACCACCGAGTGTCGGTAGCAAGGCATCTGGACGCTCCTTACGAAGAATACGTGTCACAAACTCAAGTGTAATCGGTTCAATATAAACCTTGTCCGCAATCTCCTTGTCCGTCATGATGGTTGCAGGGTTTGAATTAACCAAAACCACCTCATAACCTTCCTCTTTCAAAGACAAGCAAGCCTGGGTCCCAGCGTAGTCAAACTCAGCAGCCTGACCAATAATAATCGGACCAGAACCAATCACCATAATTTTTTGAATATCAGTACGTTTAGGCATATATAAGATATTAAGGGCGTCAAGCGGACAAAGCTAAAATAGGAGTTATGACGAAGAACTGTCAGTTCTAGGAATAACTATCTTTTTAGCACCGTCCGTAGCCCGTATTCAGTTCAGCAAATACGGACCACCCTTCTCCTTTCTATTCGTCGCCTCACTGAGCGACATTAAATAAATTCTCCGACGATTTTTTAGCGAAACGATATTTTTCGGTAAAAAATCTAGTGCAGGGAGTTTTTAGTTCGCCTGATAGCGACTAAAAGAAACGACCTGCCTTTCTATTCGGCAACTCTCAGATTTCCATTAAATAAGATACAAAGGACGAATAGAAAGCGATTGAATTTTAGGAAACCAAGGAAGGATTGACAATCCAAGTTGGTTTCTCTAAATTCCGAGCTTTCCGTCCGTGTTCAGTTACATAAATTCTCCGACGAGCTTTTACTCATTCTTAGTTTGATTGTTTAAAAGCTTCCATCATCTCGATAAACTCGTCAAATAGGTAGCTAGCGTCGTGTGGACCAGGGGCTGCATCTGGATGGTATTGAACAGAGAAAGCAGGTTGGTATCTGTGACGCACACCTTCAACTGACTTGTCATTGATTTCTTCATGGGTGATAATCAAATGCTCTGGCAAATCCTCACGGCTAACTGCATAACCATGGTTTTGACTTGTAAAATCCACACGTCCTGTAGCAATTTCGCGTACCGCATGGTTGAATCCACGGTGTCCAAATTTCATCTTGTAAGTCTTAGCCCCGTTTGCCATTGCAAAGAGTTGATGCCCCATACAAATACCAAAAATTGGAATTTTTCCTTGTACACCACGAATCATATCCAGTGCTTGGGGAACATCTTCTGGATTTCCCGGTCCATTTGACAACATAACTCCGTCAGGGTTGAGATGGAGAATTTCTTCAGCCGTTGTTGAATAAGGAACGACTGTCACGTTACAGTTGCGCTTAGAGAGTTCACGTAAGATTGAGTGCTTGAGACCAAAGTCCACTAGCACTACGCTCAAACCAACTCCTGGAGCTGGATACGAAGTTTTAGTAGAAACCTGCTTGATATTGTCTGTCGGCAAGACTGTTGCTTGGAGCTGGTCCGTCACATGGTCCATACTGTCCCCAACATGGGTCAAGGTTGCACGCATCGTACCATGCTTACGGATAATCTTGGTAAGAGCACGTGTATCAATCCCTGAAATACCCGGAATTTTCTTGGCTTTCAAAAATTCATCCAAGGTCATTTGGTTGCGCCAGTTACTAGCTCTACGTGCTTCTTCGAAAACAACAACTCCCTTACAAGTTGGAATAATGGATTCGTAATCATCACGGTTAATTCCATAATTTCCCACCAAAGGATAAGTAAAGGTCAAGATTTGTCCATTATAAGACTGGTCTGTAATGGATTCTTGGTAGCCGGTCATGCCTGTATTAAAGACAATTTCACCAGTTACATCAATATCTGCTCCGAAGGCCTTGCCTTCAAAAACTGTACCATCTTCTAATACTAGAAGTCTTTTTGTCATATTTTCACCTCTCGTGGACGCTCACTGGCGTCTTTTAACGTCTTGTGTTTTAGTTGGCGTTTCTACTCGCCAGTACGGCTTCTAAGATTGCCATTCGAACAAAGACACCATTGGTCATTTGTTGGACAATCCGTGATTTTGGTGCTTCAACCAAGTGGTCTGCGATTTCTACATCACGGTTGACTGGAGCTGGGTGCATGAGGATTGCTGTTTCTTTCAAACGGTCATAACGTTCTTGAGTCAAGCCATGTTGGGCATGGTAGTCTTCTTTTGAAAAGACTGCTCCGCTATCATGGCGTTCATGTTGCACACGGAGAAACATCATGACATCCACCTGATCAATGATTTCATCAATGGTTACAAACTGTCCATAGTCTGCAAACTCTTGACTTCTCCATTCCTCAGGTCCAGCAAAATAAAGTTCAGCTCCCAAGCGTTTCAAAATCTGCATATTGGATTTGGCAACGCGTGAATGGTCCAAGTCACCTGCAATCGCAACCTTGAGACCCTCAAAGTGGCCAAATTCCTCATAAATAGTCATCAAATCAAGCAAGCTCTGGCTAGGATGTTGTCCCGAACCATCTCCACCATTGATGATGGAAGTCGTAATCGTGGGACTAGCAATTAACTCTCTGTAGTAGTCAACCTCAGGGTGGCGAATCACACAGACATCCACTCCTAAAGCAGACAGAGTCAAAATGGTATCATAAAGTGTCTCACCCTTATTGACTGAACTAGTCTTCACATCAAAGTCAAGTCGTTCCAGCCCCAGTTTAATCTCTGCCACTTCAAAGGACTTATGCGTCCGTGTAGAATCCTCAAAGAAAAGATTGGAAACAATCGGGTGGTTTTCATAAGGAAGCTGAGCTCCGTTTTTAAACTCAATCCCTCGTTTGACCAATTTCATCACTTGATCGACAGTGAGGTCTTCCATGGACACCACATGGTTCAATGCTTGTTGATTTTCTGACATGGCCACTCCTTTAGCTTTCTAAGCTTCTTCAGTAATCAGAACTCTGTCTTGACCATCAAGTTCTGCCATCTCTACGATGATTTCTTCAGAACGACTGGTTGGGATATTCTTCCCAACGTAATCTGGACGGATTGGCAATTCTCTATGTCCACGATCGACTAGAACTGCTAAACTTACGCGCGCAGGACGACCATGACCTACAATATTATCAATAGCAGCACGGATGGTACGACCTGTATAAAGCACATCGTCCACCAAGATAACTTCGCGGTCTGTCACATCGACAGAAACCAAAGAAGTATCTTCTCCACTTTTAACATCATCACGGAAGGGTTTAGTATCCAATTCCACAACCGGAACTGAAAGGTTTTCTAGTTGCTCCAAACGTTCTTGGATACGATGGGCGATAAAGACACCGCGAGTTTTAATACCAGCCAAGACGATTTTATTCAAATCTTTGTTGCGTTCAATAATCTCATAAGTAATACGCGTAATCGCTCGTTTGACGGTCAATTCGTCTACAACTTCTTTTGTCTTCATGACAAACCTCCAAAAAGAAAAGTCTCCTTAAACAAGGAGACTTGAAGTGTATAGCTAAGCAAGCCCTACTGCACACAGTATAGACTTCACCCTTCTACTTTATCGCGCTCCTTGCCTGCCTCACGGGACAAGTTTAAAGGAATATTTAGTTATCAATTACTATAGCACAAAGTAAGCTTAAAATCAAGCAAAAACTTTCGATTTTCCATCTTACAAATTGCTAAAATCATATAACTGTGGGTACTGGTCACACTCTGGATTTTTAGGATGACAAATGGCTCTTCCAAAATAAATCATGGCCTGATGAGCTGCTAACCACTGCTCAGGCGGCAAGATATCCATGACCCGCTTTTCCACCTCAAGTGGTGTCGCTGATTTTTTGACGATATCGTGGTGTTTGCAAATACGCTCCACATGAGTATCCACTGCAAAGGCTGGAATCCCAAATCCTACACTCATAACAACATTGGCTGTCTTGCGACCAACACCTGCCAAACTCTCCAATTCCTCACGTGTTTGAGGGACTTGACCATCAAAATCGTCTAGTAACTGTTGGGCACATTTTTTAAGGAATTTAGCCTTATTTCGATACAGTCCCAGTCGAGAAATGTGTGAAGCAATCTCACTCTCTGTTGCAACAGACATGGCTTGTGGCGTTGGAAAGGCAGCAAAGAGGCCTGGCGTAGCCTTATTTACCGCTGCATCCGTCGTCTGGGCTGACAACATGACCGCAACCAAGAGTTCAAAATGATTAGTGAAATCAAGACTGGGCTTGGCATCTGGAAAAAGAGCAATGATTTCTTCTAGCACCTTTCGTGCTCGTTTTTTTGACAAAACCATTATTCGTCTCCATCAAATAGTCCTTGTAAACCAGCAAAAGGACTGTTTTCTTCTTTCTTAACTGCTTGTTGAGCTTGGTATTCTTCTTCTGTCATGATTTGCCAGTCATTTCCTGAAACAAATCCTTGGCCAGCTTCTTCTTCAGCCGTCAAGACCTTGATAGGAATGTTTAGTAGGATATTGTCTGACACGCTCTCAGCAAGGTCAAGTTCTCCATTTTCGATAGGCAGGACCAAGTCATCGTCTAAAACTTCCTGATCTAGTTGGTTAGTTGCACCTTCCATGAAAACTTCCGTTACTGGATAAGATTCAACTAACTCAACTGGCTCCATACTACGACTTGAAGCAAGAACAATGGTATAAGATAGTTGATAATCTAAGAAATACATACGGTTTTCGTACTGTACTTTCCCAACTGCAAGGATATTTTTTACATCTAAAATTTCTTGATTACGTGCACGCAGGTCTGCGACTAGGTCTAACGTTTGTTCAAAATGCAAGCCTTCAGACTGCTTGCGTATCTCTTGAATATTTAATTTCATACTTCCTCCATAAAGATTTACTCTCTTGATTATACCATGAAAAGCCTACAAATCAACCCACCAAACTTTGTAATTAACATTCAAGTTTTTAATATGTCCACTATGATATTTTGTTTTTTAGTGCTATACTACATCAGAGCAAGGAGGATGCCCCTATGGAAGACAAAGAACTCGGTACTAATGCTTATCACTCGTATTTTAGAGCTTGGAATTTCCAGTTTTCTGTTGACAAAATTTCCTTAAAAGTATAGTATAAAGATACCAATACTCGGAGGTAAGGGAGACATGAACAACTAAGCCTATCAAATAAAAAACCTTTATTTAGTAGATCTTGTTTTTGTCTCTTTTTGTGTACTCTTTTATGCTCTTTTTCTGGCATTTTATACTCAATGAAAATCAAAGAGCAAACTAGGAANNTACGGTAAGGCGACGCTGACGTGGTTTGAAGAGATTTTCGAAGAGTATTAATAGAGTTTTTTTGACATAGACTTTGGGCTCTACTAGGTAAAGTAGAGCTTTTTGTTATGTAGTATCAACATTCTAGAAAGGGCAATCATATGATAAAAATCAATCACCTGACCATCACACAAAACAAAGATTTACGAGACCTTGTCTCTGACCTCAGCATGACCATCCAAGACAGGGAAAAGGTCGCTATTATTGGTGAAGAAGGAAATGGCAAATCCACCTTACTTAAAATTTTAATGGGGGAAACTTTGCCTGATTTCACTATCGGGGGAGACATTCAATCTGATTATCAATCAATAGCCTACATTCCTCAAAAACTTCCTGAGGACCTGAAAAATAGAACTCTACACGACTACTTCTTTTTAGATACTATTGATTTAGATTACAGTGTCCTCTATCGTTTAGCTGAGGAATTGCATTTTGATAGCAATCGTTTCGCAAGCGACCAAGAGATTGGTAGTCTATCAGGGGGTGAAGCTTTGAAAATTCAGCTCATCCATGAGTTAGCCAAACCTTTTGAGATTCTATTTTTAGATGAACCTTCAAATGACTTGGATCTTGAGACGGTTGATTGGCTAAAAGGTCAAATGCGCAAGATTCGGCAAACCGTTATTTTCATTTCCCATGATGAGGACTTTCTTTCTGAAACGGCAGACACTATTGTTCACTTGCGACTGGTCAAGCACCGTAAAGAAGCAGAAACACTAGTAGAGCATTTAGACTATGATAGTTATAGTGAGCAGAGAAAGGCTAATTTTGCCAGACAAACCCAGCAAGCAGCCAACGACCAAAGAGCCTACGATAAAACCATGGAAAAACATCAACGAGTTAAACAAAATGTAGAAACTGCTCTTCGAGCTACCAAAGACAGTACTGCCGGTCGCCTATTGGCTAAAAAGATGAAAACTGTCCTCTCACAAGAAAAACGCTACGAAAGAGCAGCTCAGGCCATGACCCAAAAGCCACTTGAAGAGGAAGAAATCAGACTTTTCTTCTCAGATATACAGCCATTACCTACTTCTAAAGTCTTAATCCAACTGGAAAAAGAAAATTTATCCATTGGCGAGCGAATTTTGGTGCAAGAACTACAATTAACTGTCCGTGGCCAAGAAAAAATCGGTATTATAGGGCCAAATGGTATTGGAAAATCGACCCTATTAGCCAAGTTACAGCAACTTTTTAATGCTAAAAGAGAGATTTCGCTTGGTTATATGCCACAAGATTACCAGCAAAAACTGCAATTGGATTTATCACCAATAGCCTATCTAAGTAAAACTGGGGAAAAAGAGGAACTACAAAAAATCCAATCTCACTTAGCCAGTCTCAATTTCAGTTATCCAGAAATGCAGCATCAAATTCGCTTCTTATCTGGCGGACAACAAGGAAAACTCCTGCTTTTGGATTTAGTCTTGCGCAAACCAAACTTTCTCCTGCTAGATGAACCCACACGAAACTTTTCTCCAACTTCTCAACCCGAAATTAGAAAACTCTTTGCCACTTATCCTGGTGGTCTCATCACTGTTTCGCATGACCGTTGTTTCTTAAAAGAGATCTGTTCAATCATCTATCGCTTAACAGAACACGGTTTGGAGGTAGTTAATTTTCAAGATTTATAAATTTTCAACATCGCAAATATGTGGGGCAAAAACACAATTTTAGGAGAAAAAGAAGTAAATCTTCCCATAATAAAACGCATAATATCAAGTTTTCACACCTGATATTATGCGTTTTTCAGATTTTAAAGACTTTTTCCAGCCTTCATTTTACATATGTTTTAAACGTTCAATCCGTTCTGAGATAGGTGGGTGGGTATAAAAGAGTTTTTTGAACCCTCCCCCTTTCTTAGGATCATTGATATAAAGTGCACTGCTAGCATCATCGACGTGGCGACTCATAGGTTTGCTATTGTCCAACTTATCTAGGGCATTAATCATTCCCTGGGGATTGCGAGTCAGCTCGACACTAGATGCATCTGCCAGAAATTCCCTCTGACGAGAAATAGCGAGCTGAACCAAGGTTGCAGCGAGAGGTGCCAGTACAATAGCTAGTAGGGAAACCACTAGCATAATGATTTCAAGACCATTTCCATCTCGGTCATCATCACTTCGTCTGCGACCTGCTCCACCCCACCACATCATACGACCTGCCATACCAGAAAGCATGGTGATAGCACTAGCAAGGGCAACTGCAATAGTCGAAATACGGATATCATAATTACGAATATGACTGACTTCATGTCCCATAACAGCTTCTAGTTCTTCACGATTCATGATAGCTAGTAGACCTGAAGTCGCAGCAACCGCCGCATTTTGAGGGTTAGAACCTGTCGCAAAGGCATTTAAGGCTGGATCATCAATGATGAAAACACGGGGCATAGGAATCTGAGCGACCATAGCCATATCTTCCACTACGTGGTAGAAATCTGGTGCCGTTTGTTCATCAATCTCACGCGCCCCGTTCATGGACATGACAATCTCTGTTGATTGAAAAATCATGGACAAGGCATAGATAAAGCCGATAATCAGTGCGATAACCAAACCACCAATCCCAGACCGCATAAAGAGGTAACCAACCGCATAACCAACAAGAGCTAAGAGTAGGAAAAATACCAGCAACAAAATCCACGTTTTTCGTTTATTGCTTGCAATTTGATCAAACAACATCTTAGTCACCTAAACCGCTAAAATCAACTTTAGGAACTACCTTTTCCTCTTCTGGTGTTTGAAGGAAATCTGCTTCTTTAAATCCAAACATTCCAGCGATAATATTGCTTGGGAAAGTTTCTAATTTTACATTGTAGTTGCTGACAACACTGTTATAAAGTTGACGAGAGTAAGAAATTTTATTTTCTGTGTTTGTCAACTCCTCTTGCAATTTAACAAAGTTGGCACTAGCTTTCAAATCTGGATAGCTTTCTGCAACTGCAAAAATACCTGAAACCTGACGAGTGAGGGCATCACTAGCTTTCATAGCTTCTGCTGGTGAAGTCGCTGCTGCCACTTGGTTACGTAGTTCTGCTACCTTTTCAAGGGTAGAACCTTCATATTTAGCATAACCTTTTACAGTTTCAATCAAGTTTGGCAAGAGGTCATTTCGACGTTTCAACTGAACATCAATCTGGCTCCAAGCCTCCTTTGTTTGCATACGATTTTTAACCAAACCGTTATAGCTAACAATCACAAAAATAACAATAAGAGCTAAAACTCCAAGAATAATCCAAGTCATGATATAAGTCCTTTCTGCTTTTAGATTAGTACCAGTATATCAAATTTTTAATGATTGTGGTAAAATAAGATGATACTAAAGAAGGAAATAACTATGAAACCAGAAACATTTTACAACTTGCTTGCCGAGCAAAATCTTCCACTTTCGGACCAGCAAAAAAAACAATTTGATCGTTATTTTGAACTCTTGGTTGAGTGGAATGAAAAGATTAATTTAACAGCTATTACGGACAAGGAAGAAGTTTATCTCAAACATTTTTACGATTCGATTGCACCCATTCTTCAAGGCTTGATTCCCAATGAAACTATCAAATTGCTTGATATTGGAGCTGGGGCAGGATTTCCTAGTCTGCCGATGAAAATCCTCTATCCTCAGTTAGATGTGACCATCATTGATTCGCTCAATAAACGTATCAACTTCCTGCAACTTTTGGCTCAAGAATTGGATTTGAACGGAGTTCATTTCTACCACGGACGTGCCGAAGATTTTGCCCAAGACAAGAACTTCCGTGCTCAATATGATTTTGTAACAGCTCGTGCGGTTGCCCGCATGCAGGTTTTATCTGAATTGACAATTCCTTACCTTAAAGTTGGCGGAAAACTATTGGCACTCAAGGCCAGCAATGCCCCTGAGGAATTATTAGAAGCTAAGAATGCCCTCAACCTCCTCTTCAGTAAAGTCGAAGACAATCTCAGCTACGCCCTACCAAATGGAGATCCGCGTTATATGACAGTTGTAGAAAAGAAAAAAGAAACGCCAAATAAATATCCACGTAAGGCTGGTATGCCAAATAAACGCCCACTTTAATCTTTTTAGTAAAAAAATATTTACAAAATCAACCTCGCTCTTTTATTTTTAGGCTCGGGAAAAAATGATTTACAAAATCAACCTCGCTCTCTTATTTTTAGGCTCGGGAAAAAATGATTTACAAAATCATTTTTTTCTGCTATACTATCCTAAGCAAAGGTTTTTAATGTCATCCCGTGAGGTGACGAAGACACAGAAATACTTGAAACTCTTTAAAGTTTAGATTTTAGAGAAGTCTTACTCTGAGGGCCTATTGCTGTAAAATAATGGGCTCTTTTTTGATGCCCAAAAGTGAGGTTTATATGAAACAAGAATCAACTGTTGATTTGTTACTAGACGTTGACCAACGTCCTTCGGCTGGAAAAGGAATTCTCCTTAGCTTCCAACACGTTTTCGCCATGTTTGGTGCGACCATCTTGGTACCCTTGATTTTGGGAATGCCTGTATCTGTTGCCCTTTTTGCTTCAGGTGTTGGAACACTCATCTACATGATTTCAACTGGTTTTAAAGTTCCAGTTTATCTAGGTTCTTCATTTGCTTTTATCACAGCTATGTCACTGGCTATGAAAGAAATGGGTGGGGATGTATCTGCTGCTCAAACAGGGGTTATCTTGACTGGTTTGGTCTATGTCCTTGTTGCTACCAGCATCCGATTTGTAGGAACAAAATGGATTGATAAACTCTTGCCACCAATCATCATCGGACCTATGATCATCGTTATCGGTCTTGGACTTGCAGGTTCAGCTGTTACCAACGCTGGTCTTGTAGCTGATGGGAATTGGAAAAATGCTCTTGTAGCAGTTGTTACTTTCTTGATTGCTGCCTTTATCAATACAAAGGGAAAAGGATTCCTACGAATCATTCCATTTCTCTTTGCCATTATCGGTGGTTACCTCTTCGCACTAACTCTTGGCTTGGTTGACTTTACACCAGTTCTTAAAGCTAACTGGTTTGAAATTCCTGGTTTCTACTTGCCATTTAACACAGGTGGTGCCTTTAAAGAATACAATCTTTACTTTGGTCCAGAAGCCATCGCTATCTTGCCAATCGCTATCGTAACAATTTCTGAACATATCGGAGACCATACTGTTTTGGGTCAAATCTGTGACCGTCAATTCTTAAAAGAACCAGGTCTCCACCGTACTCTTCTTGGTGACGGTATCGCAACTTCTGTTTCTGCCTTCCTTGGTGGACCAG
This sequence comes from Streptococcus sp. 477, assembly GCF_013277295.1. NCBI lineage: Bacteria > Bacillati > Bacillota > Bacilli > Lactobacillales > Streptococcaceae > Streptococcus > Streptococcus sp. 477. The sequence goes on along the minus strand of NZ_VMMQ01000067.1, from coordinate 735 downwards.
CCAATACAACTTACGGAGAAAATACAGGGGTTATCGGTATGACTCGTATCGCTTCTGTCTCAGTTATCCGTAACGCTGCCTTCATCGCGATTGCCCTCAGCTTCCTTGGTAAATTCACTGCCTTGATTTCAACTATTCCAAACGCTGTACTTGGTGGTATGTCAATCCTTCTCTATGGGGTTATCGCCAGCAATGGTTTGAAAGTCTTGATTAAAGAACGTGTTGATTTCGCTCAAATGCGAAACCTCATCATCGCAAGTGCTATGTTGGTTCTTGGACTTGGAGGAGCTGTCCTTAAACTTGGTCCAGTTACACTTTCAGGTACTGCTCTTTCAGCCATGACAGGAATCATCTTGAACTTGATCTTGCCATACGAAAATAAAGACTAATACTCTTCGAAAATCTCTTCAAACCACGTCAACGTCGACTTGCCGTAGATATATGTANNTTTTCATTGAGTATAAGAGTCTAAACATATCAAAAAACAAGCATTTCCAATTACGGAAGTGCTCATTTTTTTGATACTTAAAAGTAAGTGTATCCCCCTAACGCTGTCTAATATGTCTCCCCTATATGCATACGCTTCCACTCAGAGAACTCTACCTTGAACAGTTCAGGGGCTTTTTTAGCATTGTTATAAACTATAATATAGTAACCTTCCTTATTCCAAAACTTTCCTAAAATCTCAGCGTCTTCCAGCTCTGCTTCATAATCTAATACTCATCTGCTTTCAAA
>NZ_VMMQ01000066.1:0-6326 GCF_013277295.1 Streptococcus sp. 477 | reverse complement strand
TTTCCGTGTCTGAAGGCTTCTTTTCCTTTCTGTTGATAGGCTAGTAGCAGACGATTGATTTGTCTTTCAGAAAGATTCAGTTCGACACAGGCTCGATTCTTTGTTTTCTTTCCTTGGTCTATAGCTTTTATCACAAGATATTTTTTCGTTTCATTCATATTCAGTTGGATCCTTTTCATACGACTATTTTATCAAATGGGACATTTTCACGTTCGATTTACTAAATGAAAGTTATATAATGAAGTTAGCCACCCAGCCCTCCTAAAAATTAGATGGTTCAACTAGCTGAAAGTGTAGACATAAGAAAACACCTCTGTGTTATACTTGTTGTTCAACCACAAACACAAGAAAGGCACAGAGATGCGATATTTTAAAAGAGTTGGATTTCTCCAACTCTTCTCTTTTTAATACACGTTATTTTGATTTGACTGGCTTGTCTTGAGCTGTCTTCAAGGCTGTGGCAATCGTATCTGCATACAATTTTGCTCCTGCTTCAATAGTGCTAGTGTCACTTCCGAAATGGACTTGGTCTGTTCCTGCCCAAATTTCTGGATGCTCTTTCGCAACTTGATTCCAATCTGCTATCGTGATGTAAGGTGTCTTCTCTGCCAATTCTCTCATGTAGGCAGCAGCCTTCTCAACGATGGCATAGGTCTCTTTTGTCTTATCTCCCTCATAAGGAGTCACCAAAACCATATGGTGGCCCTTAGGAAGATTTTTCACGATACTGTCCCAGTCTTCCTTGTAATTTTCAGGATTATTTACCCCAGTCGCAATGACCACCATCTTAGGTAAAAATTTATTTTGGCTATTGTTTATCATGATTTCATTGGCAGTCTTGGTTGTTCTGCTGACCTGCGCGTTAATTTGTGCTCCAGGAAGAGCTGTCTGCAGGGCTGTATTTGCCCTTAAAGCCACCGAGTCACCAATTAACATAGTGCCATCAGCAATTCCTAAACTATCAGCTTCTGCTCGTTCTGCTATCACTTTTGTTTGGGCAATAGTACTAGCAGCTTGCTTCAAGCCATTGACAGTTAAGTCTGTCTCAAACGCTCCCACTTGTGGTGCCAACAAAGTCACTAAGAAGACAATGAAGGCCAAGATTCCCGTACTTGTTGCAAGAATTGTGTGAATATAAGGCAGGGGACGAAGAGTTTGTAAAATAGGTGTGTTCTTGCCTGCAATCCAAGGTTCCAATACATAAAATGAAAGACTGGCAAATCCATAAGAAAAAATCAAAGTTAATAACACAGCAAGAAGATTTGAGGTCAACTGTGAGAAAATGATGTAGAAAGGCCAATGGAAGAGATAAACTGCATAGCTAGTATCCGCTAAAAAGCTAATCATCTTTGTCTCTTGTATATGATGTGTCTTTTCATGTAAGACACGCGCCGCCAGAATCATAGCAAGAGCTGCAAGGCTAGCAAGTAAGAAGCCCATAAGATAGGCAAAAAGATAGGTAAATTTGACAAAGAAGGTCAAAATGAGTAAGAAGCCAAAACCTCCTCCAAAAACCAAAAGGGTCTTGCGTAAATCCCAGATTTTATCCAACTGCTTGACGAGGGAAGTCGTCTGACGAACGCCTACAATCGTTGCTAGGATACTTCCCAAAAAGAATGGATAGACATGAGTTAAACTGGAGAAGTAAACAGAGGAATAAGAGGTCACTAGAAAACTACCAATAAACATGGAGAAGAAGCTGATCAAGAAGGCAGCAGCTGATAAGAGAAAGACCATTCCCCTCAACTGACCATTTGATTTGGACTGTTTGGATAAGAACCAAACTGCCAATCCCCAAAGAATATAGTAGTGAACCTCAACGGCCAAGCTCCAATTATGAACAAACAAATGAGGAATGAACTGAGATTCATAACTCCCACCTGTTAGCAGTTCATAGAAGTTAGTCATAAAGCCTAAAACACCCGCAATCTGACCCCCAATTCCAGCCACATAATCTTGGCGAACTAGAAAGGTAAAGGGCATGGTTACCAAGACCATCAAAATCACAGGTGGCACAATCCGATAAAAGCGTCTCCTAAAAAATCCAATCAAGTCAATCTCATGATTTTTAGAAAACTCTTCGATGAGTAGAGCCGTAATCAGGAAACCTGAAAATGTGAAAAAGACATCTACCCCGAAAAATCCTCCAGGAAAGATGGTCTGAAAGAAATGATACAAGAGTACCAGTAGTAAACCTGTAATCCTAATCAAGGAAAACCATTTAATGCGCATACGAGTTTATTCTCCCTTTCATTATACACTTTATTCTATCAAAAAAAGAAGAAAAATCCTAAGAGAAAACTTAGGATTTTTAGCTTATATCTATTCCGTTTTAGAAATTGCGTCCTGACTTATTATAGCCATATTTTTCCACAAAATACTCACGGAATTCCAAGAGATTGTCATCCATGATGGCTTGTCGCACTTGCTTCATCAGGTTAAGCAAGAAGTAAAGATTATGGTAGCTAGTTAAGCGGATACCGAAGGTTTCATCAGCTTTGAGTAGGTGACGAAGGTAGGCGCGTGTGTAGTTCTTACATGTGTAGCAATCACACTCAGGATCCAGTGGCGTAAAGTCCTCAGCAAACTGGGCATTTTTGACAACCAAACGTCCCTGACTGGTCATACAAGTCCCGTTACGAGCGATACGAGTCGGCAAGACACAGTCAAACATATCCACCCCACGAATGACCCCATCAATCAAGCTATCTGGCGCTCCGACACCCATCAAATAGCGAGGTTTATTTTCAGGAAGCAGTTGGGTTGTGAAGTCCAAAACCGCATTCATCTCTTCGTGGGTTTCTCCTACTGCCAAGCCACCGATAGAGTAGCCTGGGAAATCCATGCTGACAAGGTCATGAGCTGATTGGCGACGTAGGTCTTCAAATCCAGCCCCCTGCACAATCCCAAATAATCCTTGGTCATGCGGACGACGATGAGCTTTCAAACCACGCTCAGCCCAACGGCTGGTACGCTCGATTGATTTCTTAACGTAGTCGTATGGTTGATAAAACTGAGGACATTCGTCAAAGGACATCATGATGTCTGAACCCAAATTATTCTGAATAGAGATGGCTTTTTCTGGCGATAGGAACATCTTAGAACCATTGAGATGGTTTTTAAAGGTTACTCCTTCTTCTGTGATATTACGGCTATCTGCTAAGGAATAAACCTGAAAACCACCACTATCTGTCAAGATAGGCTGGTCCCAATTCATGAACTTGTGGAGACCACCTGCGCGAGCAATGAGTTCATCTCCAGGGCGAAGCCAGAGATGATAAGTGTTTGATAGGATAATTCCCGACCCCATCTCCTTCAATTCTTCAGGCGACTGAGTTTTGACAGTGGCTTGAGTCCCAACTGGCATAAACATAGGTGTTGGGAAGGTGCTGTGGGGAGTGATGATTTCTCCCAGACGAGCTCCTGTATGTTTTTCTTTCTTAATCAAACGGTATTTGATTGGTGAATCTGACATTTTTTACCTCCGAAGCTGGGAAAGACAGTCCCAGTTCATACTTTGTACCCAAGGGCATACTGTATGATTTTATCAAAAAAAGCTGGAACTGTCACGAACTATGGTATAATAAGAGAATGAACTATCCAAAAATTGATTTAAAAACAATTCGTCAGGAGTCAAAACATTTTCAGGCTGACACCCCCCGTCTCTTTCTCCTCTATATCCTTCCCAGTATGCTGGTCATCTTATCTGGTTTTCTTAATCCCTTATCTCGGATCCACGTGACTGTTTTAGAACAGCCATTTTTCAGCATACTTGGTCAAATACTTCAAGCCTACCTCTTTCCTCTACTAGTCTCCTTTATCGGGACTATTCTTTTGACCAGTTCCGTCTATGCAACCCTGACACTCATGAAAGATTCTAAAACGGAGCCATCTGTAAAAAACAGCCTAGCTCTCTTTGATGAGGAGCGCTTTTCTCAAACCTTTTTGACCCTACTTCTCAAACGTTTCTATCTCTTTTTATGGAGTATCCCTAATTTACTTGGGATTTACTTCCTCTTTTATAGTAGCTTTTTAGCCCAAAAATTCGTCACCCTACATCCTGAGTTTCCAAATCTAGATCTCTCATCAGTTGAAACCGAGCGTTTCCTCATGGTCTTTGGACTCTACTTTCTTGCAAGTCTCATCTTGATCATTGTAGGAAATATCCTCTATATTCCACAGTATTATGCCTATTCACAGGTGGAATTTCTTCTCTGTTATAGTCTAGACCTAGGACAGGCCTCACCAAGACGAATCCTAAAAACTAGCCGTTCCTTTATGAAGGGCTACAAGTTCCAGCACTTTGTCCTAGATTTACAGCTTCTTCCTTGGTACTTCCTCAATTGGATTACCTTTGGCATTGCTAGTTTTTTACTCCTACCTTATATCCAATGTACTAAAATCAGCTTTTATAGAGCAGTACTTAGAGCAGCACTTAGTAAAAAATACCAACTAAACTACCCCTGGTAGGGCTAGTTTTTCACTCCTACCCTACATTCAAATTAATTAATAAAATGATTTTTTACCGAGCAGTATTGGCTCGAAAACGTCCAAAAGCTTGAAGGTTTTCCCTCAAGCTTTTTTCTATCAATGAGTTTCTCCGCCTACCAACTTGAGATCCTGATCTCCATGTTCTATAATGGCTCCGATTGCCGCTTCTATCCCTCGCCTAATATCCACTAAACTCATAGCTGGAGTTGTAGGTCGATTCACCACCTATTCCATCATATAAGGAATATGCATAAAACCTGCCTTAACATGTGGAAATTTCTTTTCTACCAAATAGAGGGCCTGATACATCAAATGGTTGCAGACAAAAGTCCCTGCCGTATTGGAAACAGAGGCCGGCAAGCCCTCTTTTTTTATAGCTTGAACAATCGCTTTAATCGGTAAACTACTAAAGTAGGCCGAAGCACCGTCTTGGCGAATGGAAAGGTCAATCGGTTGATTACCATCATTATCAGGAATGCGTGCATCGTCTTGATTTATAGCCACTCGTTCAGGCGTCAAGCTAGATCTTCCACCTGCTTGGCCAATACAAAAGACAAAGTCAGGTTGATAGCGGTTCATCTCTTCTTCCAATACTTGAGCCGATTTGTGAAAGACTGTTGGCACTTCTAACCAACGGACCTCAGCACCATGGATTTCAGCTGGTAAACCTTTAATGGCCTCCAAAGCTGGATTAACCTTTTCCCCTCCAAAGGGCTCAAAACCTGTCACTAATACTTTCATTTCTAACTCCTCAAAACAAATTCAATGAGACTTTTTCTTAAAAACAAGTATAACATATTTCCCTTATTCCGGAGTGAAAAGGACTAGCGAGACTAAGATTGACCTTTGAACTTATTTAAAGAGAAAAATACTAATCAAGGCTAAAATAGCTGGCTCACCTTGCTTCAAAATAATTTTCTTATCTGCTGTGAGAGAGCCATAAGCCGCAGCACCAATCACAAATAAAACAAAAATAGTCACAATTTCTAAATTCTGTGAGAAATAAATCCCATACAGGAGAAAGACTCCTAGCAGAGCATTATAAATCCCTTGATTTTTAAACAGTGAACTTACCGACGGACGAGCTAGTTCTTCCCTGTCCATGTTAAAGACACGACTAGTCGCTTCTGATTGCGTTGCAATACTTTCCAAATAAAAAATGTAAAAATGCTCCAAAGCAACGATTGTTGCTAAAATAATTGTAATAATTGACATCTATTTCTCCTTAAATTTCTATATTTTCAATGCTCAAAACCAATTTGTTTAATAAACGGCTGAATTCTGTTCTCTCAGACTCTGTTAAGATACTTTCCATCTCTTTCTTAACCTTGATATGCTGCAGAGGTGGATTCATCACTAACTGCTCCTTGGCATACTTCGTAGCCTCTACCAAGACTTCTCGCTGATTTTCAGGATTACGATGACGCTCCACCAAACCTTCCTTTTCTAAAATCTTAAAATGCCGTGTCAAAGCAGCCTGATCAATCTTCAAACGCTCCTGAACCGCTATTTGATTACAAGGGGAATGCTTCAACAAAAATAATAAAATCTGATACCGTGTCAAACTAATCCCAAGCCTTTTTTCAAACAATTGCGTACTCGCTTGCTCAGACAAGCGGAGTTGATACAGTAAATCTTGAATCTCTATCATTTCTTCCTCCTTTCTATTGATTTATCAATAGTTGATTAATCAAGTTTAATATAATACTATCCTAAAATCAAAAAACATCTTATAATAGTAGTTATGAAACTTACAAACGAAGAAACACAAAAAATTGAACAACTCCTAAGAGATTCATCGTACGCCAAATATCACAAACGTCTACAGATTATTT
>NZ_VMMQ01000065.1:0-872 GCF_013277295.1 Streptococcus sp. 477 | reverse complement strand
ATTATTTATTTTCGCTCAAAAGAAAAGAGTTATAAGGAAATCATGGATCTGCTAGATTGCAATAAAACAACTGTTTGGAGGAATTTGAAAAAATATAAGGAGTTTGGTTTAGAAGCGCTTCTTCAGGAGACCCGTGGTGGACGTCATAGAGAATATATGACTTACGAAGAAGAACAAGCATTTCTAAAACGTCATATAGAAGCTGCTCAGGCTGGGGAATTTGTAACTGTCAATCAGTTATTTGAAGCCTATCAAAAAGAGATTGGTCGCACTTCCACACGTGATGGTTTCTATTATCTCCTGAAACGACATGGTTGGCGAACGGTCACTCCTCGACCTGAGCATCCCAAGAAGGCAGACGCTCAGACAATTGAGACGTCTAAAAATAAAATCTACATTCGAGACCTTAAGTAAGCGCTTTAAAGAAGAGGGGACTTATAACAAAGTACGTTTGATGTACCAAGATGAAGCTGGTTTCGGAAGAATCAGTAAGATGAGTTCTTGTTGGGCTCCTCAAGGAATCCGACCTAGCATTCCTAGTCATTATATGCGAGAATATCGCTATTGTTATGGGGCAGTAGATGCTCAGACAGGAGATTCCTTTTTCCTCATTGCTGGAGGATGCAATACTGAGTGGACCAATGAATTTCTACGGCAAGTCTCACAAGCTTATCCAGATGACTATATTTTACTTGTCATGGATAATGCTATATGGCATAAATCAAGTACCTTAGAGATTCCAAGTAATATTGAGTTAGCTTTTATCCCACCTTATACTCCAGAAATGAACCCTATTGAACAAGTCTGGAAAGAAATTCGAAAACGAGGTTTCAAAAATAAGGCTTTCCAAACATTGGAAGCCGTCATTGATA
>NZ_VMMQ01000064.1:0-15792 GCF_013277295.1 Streptococcus sp. 477 | reverse complement strand
TTTGATTTTAGGATAGTATGAACCTCTCTCCAAGGCCTCTCTGGCTTCTGGGACTTCAGAGTCCAGCAACATCTCAGGTGCCCCTAAGAAAACTGTCCCCAAACATTCTAACTCCATGGCTCCCCACTTGCGGTCGCTGGAGAAGGGAAGCTTGGAAATCATAGGATAAGTAACTTCTCCCACAAAACGCTGTCGAATGGCTTGGGCAGTTGGATTCTTATCCTCACTATGAGCCATATAGCTGGCCAAGATGCTAGCAAGCGCTGACTCTCCATACTCTTCGGTCAAAGGAAGAACAGCCTCCACCTGCATCTTTCCTTGAGTGATGGTACCCGTCTTGTCCAGACAGAGCATATCCACGCGCGCCAAGGTCTCAACAGAGTACATCTCCTGCACCAAGACCTTTTTCAAGCCCAGCTTAATCACTGCAGCCAAGAGCGAAGTAATGGTCAAAAGGGCAATTCCCTTGGGCAACATTCCCAGAAGTGCTGTCGACGAGTTTACAACGGAAGACTTGAGAGGCAGGCCTTTTAAAAGCAAGGCTTCTAGCAAGAGAGCTAGACCAAAAGGAATGATAATCTTCCCAGTAAAACCAGCTAGCTTGTCCAGCGATTTCATGATACGAGAGTTGATGGGTTTAACGGTCTTGGCTTCCAGCATGAGTTTGGCAGCATAGTTCTCAGATCCAACATGGTGAACTTGAGCTGAAACTGCCCCACTGGCTAAGAAACTTCCTGACAAAAGCAAGGCATCCACTTCCTTTTGTACCAAATCACTTTCCCCCGTCAACATGGCTTCATTGACTTCCGCAAAGCCTTCCAAAACTAAGGCATCACTGGGAATCTGCTCTCCAGCAGACAGACGAATGACATCTCCTAACACCAATTCTTCAGGATTCAGAGCCACTTCTTGGCCATCACGAATAGTCTTGACCTTTTCCTTGGTCATGAGATTGAGCCTGTCCACCATGTGTTTGGCCCGTAGCTCGGTCACAATTCCAGAAAAAGCGTTAAAGCAGATAACAGCAAAGAAGACCAGATTGCTCCAAGCCTGCACAAAGGCAAGGGCCAAAGCAATGGCAAAGTTCAAAGCGTTAAAAAGGGTAAAGACATTTCGTTTGATGATTTGCCAAGTGCTGGTACTGGCCGAAGCAGTAAAATCATTGACCAAGCCCTTAGTCTGTCTTTCCTTGACTTCTCTTTGGGTTAATCCCATAATCTTATTTTTATCCATAAATTCTATCATATCATTTTTTCTAAAAGAATTCTAATCTCATCCCAAATATGCATCTAGTCAAGGGAAAAGTTTGCCAGCCCTCCTTTGATAAGGTATAATAATAACAAGAAAACAATCGAAGGAGATCGCATGTTTTATACTTATTTGCGTGGATTAGTTGTATTGCTCTTATGGTCCATCAATGGCAATGCCCACTATCATAATACTGATAAAATTCCTAATCAAGATGAAAATTATATTTTGGTTGCGCCTCACCGCACTTGGTGGGATCCAGTTTATATGGCCTTTGCGACCAAGCCAAAACAGTTTATCTTTATGGCAAAAAAAGAACTCTTTACCAACCGTATCTTTGGCTGGTGGATTCGTATGTGTGGCGCCTTTCCTATCGACCGTGAAAATCCTAGCGCCTCAGCCATCAAATACCCTATCAATGTTCTCAAAAAAAGTGACCGCTCTCTCATCATGTTTCCAAGTGGGAGCCGTCACTCAAACGATGTCAAGGGGGGCGTAGCTCTGATTGCCAAAATGGCCAAGGTCCGTATCATGCCGGTTACCTACACCGGTCCCATGACTTTGAAGGGCTTGATTAGCCGTGAACGTGTCGATATGAACTTTGGAAATCCAATCGATATCTCAGATATCAAGAAAATGAATGATGAAGGCATTGAAACAGTCGCCAATCGTATTCAAACAGAATTCCAACGTCTGGACGAAGAAACGAAACAATGGCACAATGATAAAAAACCAAATCCACTCTGGTGGTTTATCCGCATTCCTGCCCTCATCCTTGCTATTATCCTCGCTATCCTAACCATCATCTTTAGCTTTATCGCAAGCTTCATCTGGAACCCAGATAAGAAAAGAGAAGAACTTGCATAGAAGAAATGAACCTTGGCCAAACAGCTAAGGTTTTCATTTATATAGTAGATTGAAACTAGAATAGTACACCTCTACTTCTAAAACATTTTTAGAAATCGATTTGACTGTCCTGATCGATTTGTCCTATTCTTATTTCATTTTACTATATTTATAAGAATCTCCTAATCAAATCAAAAGCCACTCTACAATAGAGTAACGTTAAGATTTGTCCATTTATACTCAATGAAAAAGCCCTCTGAAAATCAGAGAGCTGATTTGAGCTCGGGCTAAAATCCTAGTGAAACAAAAAAATCTACACGATCAGAAAAGTCTCTATCGTGCCATTTTCATACATGATGTATAGTCCAAGTAGAATGAATACTAAGGGCACAATGATTCGCTCGTATTTTTCAATTGTCTCGAATAGTAACGGAATAGAGGATAACACCCGACTAATCTCGCAAAAGATAATTATGCCGATTACAAGCACAAGCAAGGCCACGAGGGTCTGTGACCAATCTAACGAAGCAAAATAAGGTATATAGATACCTAAATTATCTCCGCCAGACGCAATTGTCAGCAATGTAACTGTCCAAAACAGTTGATTTGCCTTGCTTTGTTCTAATCTTTCAATAATTTCTTCCTCTTCTTCTTCCGCATCTTCTCCAACAATTGCAAAGCGAATCCCTAAATAGATAGGGATTAAACCAAGCAATCCAACCATCCATTCTTCAGGCACGAAATTAACGACATAAGCAGCAACTAAACTCGCCCCTACAAGTAAGCCTGTGCCTAGATATTGCCCCGCATAAATATGCCATTTCTGTTTATTCTGTGATAGCTGTGCAAATAAAATAATTAAAATAATTAAATAATCGATACTGGTGGAAATATAAACACCAATAGCAGATATGATTGTCTGTCCCATAAAAAAAACCTCCTGTATTAGTCAGTAATAAATCAGCAGATTTTAGGAGAGCACAGACACATTAATTTAGCTATCGCTAGTGGGTAATGTCGAACGTAGGAAAGCATTTTACTCCTCCTCAAAACGTAGTTACAAAGTAATTTCTAACTGGAATTCAGTGACTACTTCCATGTAAAGTATAACATACTATACTTTACTTCGTAAAGTGTGGGCTCTCCGAGGGGGCTTGCAGACACCTACTCGACTTTTCAAGCCGAGTAGCTGCGCACCTTTATGGTGTAATTAGCTGATACCATTTGAGGTTTTTGTAGTCTCCAAAATTGTGACCGATAAAACCTCAATAAAAAAGCCCTCTGAAGTCAGAGAGCTGATTTGAGCCCGGGCTAAAATCTTAGTGGAAAAGATGAAACTCCTTGTGTTCATCGAACACTGTGTCATTTCCCTATTTTCATACGGATTTTTGACACCCTTAGCATCATGATTCTTGCTAGATAAACCGTTTATAGGCTAGGCGACGAGGCGAAGATTGTACGAAACTTTCAGTGAAACAAAAAAAATCTCCCCGAAGGGAGAAAAGCTAGTTTATTTTACCTTACAGTGTTAGGAACCGTAACCGAAGATTATACTTGAGTATAGCGAGGTAAGGTGACAACGCAAAAAAGCTACCCAATTTAGAGTAGCTTTATTATCAAGATATGCTCAATTGAACACGGCCTAAGCACTTGGCAAAAAAGATAAAATCTCCTAGAAACTGAAGTTTCTTCGTCAATTTTCCTATTTTTGCTTTGTGCTTTTGACGGCCTTTGTATCTTGAATTAGCGACGAAGTCCTAGAGAGTTGATCAACTCACGGTAACGGTTAACGTCGTTTTTACGCAAGTATGCAAGCAAGTTACGACGGCGACCGATTTTTTTCATCAGTCCACGGTAAGTAGCGTGGTCTTTTTTGTGTTGTTTGATGTGTTCGTTAAGGTGGTTGATTTCCCAAGTAAGGACAGCAACTTGAACCTCTACTGAACCTGTATCACCTTCGTGACGTGCATATTGTGCAATGATTTCATTTTTTTTCTCTTTTGAGATTGCCATGATGTTTCTCCTTTTTATTTGGCTTCATCCGAGTGACAGGTTGGCATGCCTGTAACCAAGAAGAAGTTATTTGTCTTTACGACAATCCCTATTCTACCAATAACTAACTTCTTTGTCAACAGATTTACTTTCTTGTTTTAAACATGCTATAATAATCATAGCAAGAGATTTAAGTTGTCTGTTTTTTTAAAACGAGCTGATTATCATGCCTAGATTCTATTCCCATCTCCCCCACTATCTGGTCATCTTTTTCTTTTATTGGCCTCTTTATGAATTATTTTCACTGCTCTCATCCGGTCCCAATCTGCTAGGACTCATCTTCTAAATATCTTTATCTTTTCTCCGTTAGTAACCTTCATCGTTTCTCTTCTTTACGGTTACCGCTTCCCTTTTTCCCTTTTGACATTGGATTGCTCTTTTGCTTTACTATCATTTCTTTCCACGATTTTAGCATTGTCTACTTTTTAGCCTATGAAACCTTTGCTCTGGTCGGCATGGCTTCCGGTATTGGTATCAAGCATATTCTGCAAAAATAAAAAACAAAAAACTTTCACAAAATCCTTGAAAAATCTCACAATCATGCTATAATAATCCATAGAGACAAGTCACTTAGTCCCTTTCTACTAGAGAGTGCGTGGTTGCTGGAAACGCATAGAAAGCCTAAACTGATACTACTCTTGAGTTTTTATGAAAACATAAAACGGTGGCCACGTTAGAGCCAATCAGAGGTGTCCCTCTCTTTTGAGGAACATAAATGAAGGTGGAACCACGTTGCGACGTCCTTTCGAGGATGTCGCTTTTTATTTTTCTAGCTTTCACAGTCCTCTGTCCCTGTTTTCAGAATAGGGTTAACACATTCGTCAATAATATAAGTAAGGAGAACATCATGATTAACATTACTTTCCCAGATGGCGCTGTTCGTGAATTCGAATCTGGCGTTACAACTTTTGAAATTGCCCAATCGATCAGCAATTCCCTAGCTAAAAAGGCCTTGGCTGGTAAATTCAACGGCAAGCTCATCGACACTACTCGTGCTATCACTGAAGATGGAAGCATCGAAATCGTGACACCTGATCACGAAGATGCCCTTCCAATCTTGCGTCACTCAGCTGCTCACTTGTTCGCCCAAGCAGCTCGTCGTCTTTTCCCAGACATTCACTTGGGAGTTGGTCCAGCCATCGAAGATGGTTTCTACTACGATACTGACAACACAGCTGGTCAAATCTCTAACGAAGACCTTCCTCGTATCGAAGAAGAAATGCAAAAAATCGTCAAAGAAAACTTCCCATCAATTCGTGAAGAAGTGACTAAAGACGAAGCACGTGAAATCTTCAAAAATGATCCTTACAAGTTGGAATTGATTGAAGAACACTCAGAAGACGAAGGTGGTTTGACTATCTATCGTCAGGGTGAATATGTAGACCTTTGCCGTGGCCCTCACGTCCCATCAACAGGCCGTATCCAAATCTTCCACCTTCTCCATGTAGCAGGTGCTTACTGGCGTGGAAATAGCGACAACGCTATGATGCAACGTATCTACGGTACAGCTTGGTTTGACAAGAAAGACTTGAAAAACTACCTTCAAATGCGTGAAGAAGCTAAGGAACGTGACCACCGTAAACTTGGTAAAGAGCTTGACCTCTTTATGATTTCACAAGAAGTTGGTCAAGGACTTCCATTCTGGTTGCCAAATGGTGCGACTATTCGTCGTGAGTTGGAACGCTACATCGTTGACAAAGAGTTGGCTTCTGGCTACCAACACGTTTATACTCCACCACTTGCTTCTGTTGAACTTTACAAGACTTCTGGTCACTGGGATCATTACCAAGAAGACATATTCCCAACTATGGACATGGGTGACGGGGAAGAATTTGTCCTTCGTCCAATGAACTGCCCGCACCACATCCAAGTCTTCAAACACCATGTTCACTCTTACCGTGAGTTGCCAATCCGTATTGCTGAAATCGGTATGATGCACCGCTACGAAAAATCTGGTGCCCTCACTGGTCTTCAACGTGTGCGTGAAATGTCTCTCAACGACGGTCACCTTTTCGTTACTCCAGAACAAATCCAAGAAGAATTCCAACGTGCCCTTCAGTTGATTATCGATGTTTATGAAGACTTCAACTTGACTGACTACCGCTTCCGTCTCTCTCTTCGCGACCCTCAAGATACTCACAAGTACTTTGACAACGATGAGATGTGGGAAAATGCCCAAACCATGCTTCGTGCAGCTCTTGATGAAATGGGCGTGGACTACTTTGAAGCCGAAGGCGAAGCAGCCTTCTACGGACCAAAATTGGATATTCAAGTTAAGACCGCTCTTGGAAAAGAAGAAACTCTTTCTACTATCCAACTTGACTTCTTGCTTCCAGAACGCTTCGACCTCAAATACATCGGAGCTGATGGTGAAGAGCACCGTCCAGTGATGATCCACCGTGGGGTTATCTCAACTATGGAACGCTTCACAGCTATCTTGATTGAGAACTACAAGGGGGCCTTCCCAACATGGCTGGCACCACACCAAGTAACCCTCATCCCAGTATCTAACGAAAAACACGTGGACTACGCTTGGGAAGTAGCCAAGAAACTCCGTGACCGCGGTGTCCGTGCAGACGTAGATGAGCGCAATGAAAAAATGCAGTTCAAGATCCGTGCTTCACAAACCAGCAAGATTCCTTACCAATTAATTGTTGGAGACAAAGAAATGGAAGACGAAACAGTCAACGTTCGTCGCTATGGCCAAAAAGAAACACAAACTGTCTCAGTTGATGATTTTGTTGGAGCTATCCTAGCTGATATAGCCAACAAATCACGCGTTGAGAAATAAGAACCTAGCATAAAAGCCTCCAGTCCGGAGGCTTTTTCGTCTATTCTCACTCAAGGACTAGATTCACTTGAGCAAACTGAATCCGCGCTATCGTTCCTTTTCCGACCTCAGACTCGATACGAATCTGGTGACCCAGTTCTTCAGAAATTTTCTTAGATAGGTAAAGTCCAAGTCCAGATGACTGCTGGGTTAGGCGGCCATTATATCCTGAAAATCCACGTTCAAAGACTCGGAGGACATCACTGTTTTTTATCCCGATTCCCGTATCCTTGATACAAAGCTCTTGCCCCTTCATATAAATCTCCAGACC
This sequence comes from Streptococcus sp. 477, assembly GCF_013277295.1. Lineage (NCBI taxonomy): Bacteria > Bacillati > Bacillota > Bacilli > Lactobacillales > Streptococcaceae > Streptococcus > Streptococcus sp. 477. The sequence continues at coordinate 8,545 of NZ_VMMQ01000064.1, read as the reverse complement.
ACCTTCCTTGGTGTACTTGAGACTGTTTGAAATGATTTGTTCAATAACCACTAGTAGCCACTTTTTATCCGTCACGATTTCTTTATCAAGGTCATGTAGATTGACATTTAGGCCTTTTTGAATAAAGAAAAGAGCATATTTACGAATTATTTCCTTAACCAGCTCCTCAATTTGAACCTGCTTTAAGACCAAATCATCATGAAAACTTTCTAAACGCAGGTACTGTAAAACTAGATTGGTATAGGAGTCAATCTTGAAAATTTCCTGTTCTAATTGCTGCTTTAATTGGCGGTCAGCTACTTCTGCAACTAAGAGTTGACTGGCTGCAATGGGGGTCTTAATCTGATGGGCCCACAAGGTATAGTAATCCAGCAAATCCGTCAGTTTTCTTTCTGAATCTGATCTCTGCTGATAAAGTTCCATCTCACGCGCTTCTAATTTTTCTGCTAAGGCTCTTTCCAAAGGAGACTGAGCTTCCCTCTCCCCATAGAGAATTTCCTGACGATAGACCTGCATTTCTACCAATATGTCCCAAGTGAAAAATAAGATGGTTACAAAGCAACACAAGAGGAAAAAGTAGAGAAAGTAAATTCCCAAGCTGGCAAATAAAAACTGAAAGAGTAAGAGCAGAAACGTCAAAGAAATCAGATAGACAAACAGACGACTACGGGAACGCAGATAGGCTAGAAAAAATTGTTTCCAATCAAGCATGCTTCAGTCCGTACCCTATCCCTTTCTTGGTCTCGATAAATCCTACCAAGCCCTGCTCTTCCAACTTTTTACGCAATCGAGCCACATTGACAGAGAGCGTATTATCATCAATAAAAAAGTCGCTGTTCCAAAGTTCCCGCATGAGGTCGTCACGCGCTACAATATTGCCCGCATGCTCAAATAAAACGCGTAAAATCTGGAATTCGTTCTTGGTCAAATTCAAGACTTGCCCTTGATAATGTAAATCCATTGATTTGGTATTGAGGATAACACCGGCATATTCCAGTAAACTCTCGTCACGCCCAAACTCATAGGAACGACGCAACAAGCCCTGAACCTTGGCTAAAAGAACCTGCTGGTCAAAAGGCTTGGTCACAAAGTCATCCGCCCCCATATTGATTGCCATGACAATATCCATAGCCTGGTCTCTCGAAGACAGAAACATGATGGGGACCTTGGAAATCTTGCGAATCTCCTGACACCAGTGATAGCCATTAAACAAGGGCAAGCCAATATCCATAAGGACCAGATGAGGTTCCGATTGGACAAAAAGGCTCAAAACTTCCATAAAGTCTTCTACCAGAACCACTTCAAATCCCCATTCAGAGAGCATTTTTCCGACTTGTTGACGAATGACCTGATCATCTTCTACTAGTAAAATCTTGTGCATACGCTCCTCCTTTTCTATTATTATAACAGATTTTTCCATGCTCGAAGGTCTGAAACTGAATTTGAAAGAGCTTGTTTTTAGCCAGTACAAACAGGTAATGCTACTAGCTAATTTGGGAGAAATTTGATAAGATAAATAAAAAGAAAGGAGCTCTTATGGCCAATATTTTTGATTATCTGAAAGATGTCGCACACGATTCCTTTTACGACCTACCTTTGAATGAGTTAGACATTCTAGCCTTAACAGAAATCACCTACCTCTCCTTTGATAATCTGGTCTCCACAGCTCCTCAGCGACTTTTAGAACTGGCTCCTCAGGTTCCAAGAGAATCTAACATGTTGACCAGCAAAAATCGCCTCCAGCTATTAGATGAACTAGCTCAACACAAACGTTTCAAAAATTGCAAACTCTCCCATTTTATCAACGACATCGACCCTGAGCTGCAAAAGCAGTTTGCAGCTATGACCTACCGCCTCACTCTCGATACCTATCTGATTGTCTTTCGTGGGACAGATGACAGTATCATTGGCTGGAAGGAAGATTTCCACCTGACCTATATGAAGGAAATTCCCGCTCAAAAGCACGCCCTATGCTATTTAGAGAACTTTTTTGTCCACCACCCTAGGAAAAAAGTCATTCTAGCTGGGCATTCCAAGGGAGGAAATCTAGCTATCTATGCTGCTAGCCAAATTGAGCAAAGTTTGCAAAATCAGATCACAGCAGTTTATACATTTGATGCACTTGGTCTCCATCAAGAATTGACACAAACCGAGGGCTATCAAAGGCTAATGGATAGAACCAAGGTCTTCATCCCACAAGGTTCCATTATCGGTATGTTGCTGGAAATCCCTAACCAGCAAATCATCGTGCACAGTACTGCCTTGGGTGGTATCGCCCAGCACGATACCTTTAGTTGGCAGATTGAGAACAAGCACTTCGTCCAGCTGGATAAGACCAACAGTGATAGCCAACAAGTCGACACAACCTTCAAAGAATGGGTGGCCACAGTCCCTGACGAGGAACTTCAACTTTACTTCGACCTCTTCTTTGGCACTATTCTTGATGCTGGCATCACCTCTATCAATGACCTGTCTTCCTTCAAGGCTATCGAACACATTCATCATCTCTTCGTCCAAGCGCAATCCCTCACTCCAGAAGAAAGAGAAACCATGGGACGCCTTACCCAGTTATTGATTGATACCCGTTACCAAGCTTGGAAGAATAGATAAAAAGCTTATGAAAAGGTAATACTCTTCGAAAATCTCTTCAAACCACGTCAGCGTCGCCTTACCGTATATATGTGACTGACTTTGTCAGTCTTATCTACAACCTCAAAGCGGTGCTTTGAGCAACCTGCGGCTAGCTTCCTAGTTTGCTTTTTGATTTTCATTGAGTATAAAAACCTTCTCATAAGCTTTTTTATTTTAAAGAAGAATTCACTCCTTCATCTGACTCTCTGCATCAGCCACAACTTGCTCTAAACTAGTCTGACCAAGCTCTGCCTCCATGGCCAGCTGGATTCTCTCCAATTTTTGATCCAAAACATCATGAATATGGGCTCCAACTGGACAATTTGGATTTGGATTGTCATGGAAACTGAAGAGTTGACCAGTCTTACCAAGACACTCAACCGCTTGATAAACATCTAAAAGACTAATATCCTTGAGATCCTTGACAATCTCTGTTCCCCCTGTTCCACGCGCAACTGAAATCAGCTCTGCCTTCTTCAACTGGGACAAGGTTTTTCTGATAATGACAGGATTGACCCCGACACTAGCAGCCAGAAAATCACTGGTCACCTTGCTTTCCTTCCCCTTGAGGGCAATGATTATCAGCATATGAGTCGCAATGGTAAATCTACTTGGAATTTGCATGCTCTTCTCCTTTTTACGAGGCTACCCTGCCTCTACTCTTCTTTTTCTTTTATTATACCCTTTTTAGTTGTAATGTCAATCGTTACCACCTTTTAACCAGTCGTCTAACTCCCGATCGTAGCCCTCTTTCTGGGCCAATTCTCTCAGAAATTTCTGATGATGAGTATGGTGGATCCCATTGACCAGACTTTCATAGTAAACCTCAAAATAGGGAAGTTTAAGATCTTTAGCCAACTGCAATTCAGCTGCCACATCGTAGTCTACCCGTCGGAAGTTCATATCTACCAAGCCCTTGTCATCAAACTCCAAAATCATATACTGGGCCCGCAAGTCCTTCCGCAACTGAGCATCTAGAAAGAAAGGCTGCCCAATCGAACCCGGATTAACAATCAATTGCCCACCAGTACCGTAACGAAGCAACTGCTGGTGAATATGACCATAAACAGCAATATCACAAGGTGGATTGGTCACCAAGCGGTCAAAATCCTCTTGCGCTCCAGTATGAATCAACTCACGCCCCCAATTCTTATCAGGTAGATGATGGCTAATTCCCACCGTCAAAGCCCCAAACTGACGATGAAGCTGGAGTGGTTGATTGTGGAGCAATTCGATTTCTTCTAGGGAAATTTCCTCTAAAACATATTGGCACTGGCGCAAGAGATAGCGTTGACTGGGACGAGTACTATCCAATTCCTTGCGGACACCATGCCAAAGACTGTCTTCCCAGTTTCCCAAAACTCTAGCTGTAATCGGTAGTTGAGCCAACAAGTCCAAAATCCTTCTACGCCCTGTCCCTGGCATGAGAATGTCTCCCAAAAGCCAGTATTCATCCACTCCTAGCTGCCGAGTATCTGCCAAAACAGCCTCCAAGGCTGTAGTATTTCCATGAATATCTGAAAGAAGAGCTATTTTTGTCATATTCATCTCCTCGTTTTTTCTCTTGCAATAAGTATAACATAAAAAGTCACAGCTAGAGAAATCTAGCTTTTTTTGATATACTAGATAAAGATATTAGACAAGAGGAAACGAATGACCCCGAATAAAGAAGATTATCTAAAGTGTATTTATGAAATTGGCATAGACCTGCATAAAATTACTAACAAGGAAATTGCGGCTCGTATGCAAGTCTCTCCCCCTGCCGTAACTGAAATGATTAAACGGATGAAGAGCGAAAATCTCATCCTCAAGGACAAGGAATGTGGCTATCTACTGACGGACCTTGGGCTCAAACTGGTCTCAGAGCTCTACCGTAAGCATCGCTTGATTGAAGTTTTTCTAGTCCATCATTTAGACTATACGAGTGACCAGATTCACGAGGAAGCTGAGGTATTGGAACATACTGTCTCTGACCTATTCGTGGAGAGACTAGAAAAATTGCTTGGATTCCCCAAAACCTGCCCTCACGGAGGAACTATTCCTGCCAAGGGAGAACTCCTAGTTGAAATCAATAACCTCCCACTAGCTGACATCAAGGAAGCTGGCGCCTACCGCTTGACTCGGGTGCACGATAGTTTTGACATTCTCAGTTATCTGGACAAGCACTCACTTCACATCGGTGATCCTCTCCAAGTCAAGCAGTTTGATGGCTTCAGCAATACTTTCACTATCCTCAGTAAAGAAGAGGATTTACAAGTAGGTATGGACATTGCCAAACAACTCTATGTCGAGAAAATCAACTAATTTCTCAAGTACCCCAACCAACCCTGAAAGTTTGATTTTCAGGGTTTTCTTATCTATTTTTTATATCAAAAACGATAGTAAGCGCTTCCATAATCCAACTAAATATTGTATAATAATTATATAAACTATTCCGTCACTAACAGATGAAAAAAGGAGGGCTTATCATGAAAAAAATCATCTTCATCAAAACCATTGAGCTCCTTGTCATTGATGGAATCATGCTGGCATTTTTGACATTTAAAGAGGGACTTACTTGGGATTGGATTTTGATTTACAGTGGTTGGCTCATTTTCTTTCATCCTGTGCTGTTTACCTATCTTTCTAACCAGCTTTGTGACCACTTTAGTCAACTCTATTCCCAGATTAGACCGAGATTCTGGTCTTTTGCCTTACAAATTCTCCTATGGGATATCCTGATGATTCTCTCCTTGATATGTTTAAGTGGTACCCCACTTTTCCTTCAGGGGACTCTCCTCATCCTAGGACATCTCATCCCTTCCTATCGCACCTGCCAAATCCTGAAACAAGACTTTCCCCAAGCCTATCAAGCACCGATTTCTTTTGGAGTATTTTATGATAGATGAGAAAAACCAAGCCGGCTGGGCTTGATCTTTCTTATCTATTTTTAGTATCTAGGATAATGGTAACTGGCCCATCATTGACCAGCTCAACCTGCATATCCGCTCCAAAGATACCTGTATGAACAGGCACTTCTTGCGCTAGTTTTTGGTTGAAAACATCATAGAAGTCTGATGCCATATCAGGTTTGGCTGCTTCTGTAAAGGCTGGACGATTGCCTTTCTTGGTATCCGCAAAGAGGGTAAACTGGGAAATAGAAAGGATTTCTCCTTCAATATCTTTGACAGATAGGTTCATCCTGCCTTCTGCATCTGAAAAAATCCGCATATTGACCAGTTTTCTCACAGCATAGTCCAAATCTTCCTCTTGGTCCTCTGGTCCAACACCAACCAGCAATAAGAGCCCCTGATTGATTTTTCCCTGAACCTGACCTTCGATACTGACTTGGGCTTTTTTAACACGTTGGATAATGATTTTCATAATAGCCTTTCTAGTAAGAACTCAGACAATTAACCGTTGGTTCGTTTGACAGAGTAAACTTCTGGCACACTCTTAATCTTGTCCACAACCGTAGTCAGCGTCGAGAGGTTGGTAATGCCAAAGGACACATGGATATTGGCAAATTTCATATCCTTGGTTGGTTGGGCATTGACTGTTGAAATATTCTTGGTTGTGTTTGAGAGAACTTGCAGTACATCGTTCAACAATCCTGTACGGTTGAGGCCATAAATATCAATATGAGCCATATACTCTTTATTTGAGCTAGAGTACTGACCTTCCCACTCCACATCAAGGAGACGTTGCTCGTAGTTTTCTTGGGCGCGCAGGTTCATACAGTCCACACGGTGAATAGCCACACCACGACCCTTGGTAATGTAGCCGACAATATCATCACCAGGCACGGGGTTACAACACTTGGCAATCCGCACTAGGAGACCAGAAGCACCTTCAATGACCACACCACCTTCATGCTTGACCTTGAGGGTTTCTTTATTTTCAACCTTGACCTCGCCACCTTTGACAAGTTCTTCTGCCTCAGCCTTGGCCTTGGCACGTTCTTCTTCACGACGTTCCTTTTCAGTCAGACGATTAAAGACAGTAATAGCACCGATTTCCCCAAAACCAATGGCCGCAAAGAGGGAGTCTTCTGTCTTGTAGCTGGTCTTTTGCAGGACTTGGTCCATATGACGCTTGTCCATAAATTTATTGGCCACATAACCATTTTCTTGGAACTGGGTCATCAACATTTCACGACCCTTATTAACAGATAATTCCTTATCTTGGTTTTTAAAAAACTGACGAATCTTGTTGCGCGCCTTGCTGGTCTTGACCATATTGAGCCAGTCGCGGCTAGGTCCAAAGGAGTTGGGGTTGGTGACAATTTCAACCTGATCCCCTGTTTTGAGCTTGGTTGTCAGTGGAACCATACGGCCGTTGACCTTGGCACCAGTCGCTTTTTCACCGACTTTAGTATGGATTTCATAAGCAAAGTCAATAGGTCCTGAATCTTTTGGAAGAGAACGGACAGCTCCATCTGGTGTAAAGACGTAAATCTCCTCAGCCAGATAGTTTTCCTTAACAGAGTCCACAAATTCCTTGGCATCATCAGCCTGATCTTGAAGCTCCATCATCTCCTTGATCCAGTTCATCCCAATAGCAGACTCCTTACTGTTAACCTGCCCCTTAACGCCTTTCTTATAAGCCCAGTGAGCCGCAACCCCGTACTCAGCCACCTCGTGCATGGCCTTGGTCCGAATTTGGAATTCAATCGGTCCTTTTGGCCCATAGACAGTCGTATGGATAGACTGGTAACCATTTGCCTTGCGGTTAGCGATGTAGTCCTTAAAGCGACCAGGCATGGGTTTCCAAAGTTCATGCACATAACCAAGCATGGCATAAACATCACTTTGGGTATCCAAAATACAACGAATGGCAATCAGGTCATAGATTTCCTCAAACCGTTTTCTCTTGTCCTGCATTTTGCGGAAAATTGAGTAAATATGCTTGGGACGACCATAAATCTTCCCTTTCAAGTGACGATCTATCGTATACTCCTCTAATTTTGTGACTACCTCATCCACCAAGGCTTCACGCTCTCTGCGCTTTTCCTTCATCATATTGGTAATCTTGTAAAACTCTGTCGGGTTGAGATAACGGAAAGACAGGTCTTCCAATTCCCATTTGACACTGGAAATCCCCAAACGGTGAGCAAGTGGGGCATAGATTTCCATAGTTTCTTTGGAAATGCGCTCCTGCTTGTCTTTTCGAAGATGTTTCAGGGTTCGCATATTGTGCAAGCGGTCAGACAGTTTGACCAAGATAACGCGGATGTCCTCAGACATGGCCATGAGCATCTTGCGATGATTTTCAGCCAACTGCTCTTCGTGAGACTTGTACTCGACCTTGCCAAGCTTGGTGACTCCGTCAACAATCACGCGCACATCGGGACCAAACTCTCTTTCCAAATCGTCCAAGGTCGCATCTGTATCTTCCACCACATCATGCAAAAAACCACAAGCTACCGTTACAGCATCCAGCTTGAGTTTGGCTAGAATACCTGCCACTTGAATAGGGTGAATGATATAAGGCTCGCCTGATTTGCGGTATTGACCACTATGACAATCCACCGCATAGACCAAGGCCTTATGGACAAAATGGACATCCTCTTCCGTTAAATATTTTTTGGTTAAAGCGACAACTTCTTCGCCTGTTAAATTCACTTCTTTTGGCATCTCTACTCTCCAATTCTTCCTACCATTTTATCACTTTTTTAAGAATATGAAAACTAGATTGGAACAGAATAAGAAAAAAATAATTCAGAATTGCTTAATAATTCTGAATTATTGGTCCATAATATACTACGAAGTTAGATTTTAAACTTAGGTGATAGAAGGAGAGATAGAAGAACGGAAACCATATTGTAACCCAAAGACTTTTTGACTTCCCCAATTTCCCTGAAGATACGAAAGATAAACGTATCACATACACTGGTACCTTGACTGGATTTTGGAATTAATACTCAATGAAAATC
>NZ_VMMQ01000063.1:0-11533 GCF_013277295.1 Streptococcus sp. 477 | reverse complement strand
ACTGGCTTGAAGCCATAATCATACTCTCCTGGGATTTCCCAGGAGAGTTTTTTATAGCCAGATAAAATAAGACCGGAGCGATGGAATTTTGGCATTCAAATCAATTGATAAGAATATTTTATAGTGGAATAAAATAGGATACGAACAAATTGATTAGGAAAATCAAATGAATTTATAGAAATCTTTTAGCAGTCATGGCGTCCTATTCCAGTTTCAAAATGCTATAGAAGCAGCATTGTGCTAGTCTAGATTCAGTTTACTATACCAAAACGAGTAGCTTGAAATCAAAAAACCCACCCAATGGGTAGGTTTCATCTGTATTATTCAGCTAGATTAAGCTTTACCTTCCGAACCGAATACGTCGATACGTTCTTCAACTGATGCTTGGATAGCTTTTACACCGTCAGCCAAGAATTTACGTGGGTCGAAGAGTTTTTTCTTGTCGTATTCTGCTTCGTTTGCTTCGTAGTCACGAGCAAATTTACGAGTTGCGTTAGCGAATGCGATTTGGCATTCTGTGTTAACGTTAACTTTGGCAACACCAAGTTTGATAGCTGCTTGGATTTGCTCATCAGGAATACCTGATCCACCGTGCAATACGATTGGGAATCCAGGAAGAGCTTCTGTCAATTTTTGCAAGTGATCAAGGTCAAGACCTTCCCAGTTTGCTGGGTAAGGACCGTGGATGTTACCGATACCAGCTGCCAAGAAGTCGATACCAGTTTCAACCATTGCTTTAGCGTCTTCGATTGGAGCCAATTCACCTTTACCAATGATTCCGTCTTCTTCACCACCGATAGTACCAACTTCAGCTTCTACTGAGATACCTTTAGCGTGTGCTTTTTCAACAACTTCTTTAGCCAATTTAAGGTTTTCTTCAACTGGAAGGTGTGAACCGTCAAACATGATTGAAGTGTAACCAACTTCGATACACTCAAGTGCATCTTCGTAGTGGCCGTGGTCAAGGTGGATAGCTACTGGTACAGTGATACCCATTGATTCAACAAGGTTAGCGATCAAGTTGCGAGCAACTTTGTAACCACCCATGTATTTAGCAGCACCCATTGAAGTTTGGATCAAAACTGGAGCTTTTTTAGCTTCTGCTGCGCGCAAGATAGCTTGAGTCCACTCAAGGTTGTTTGTGTTAAATCCACCAACTGCATAACCGTTGTCACGAGCTGCTTGGACAAATTTTTCTGCTGAAACGATTGCCATTTTATCAGGCCTCCTGTATATTTTTATGGGTCACCCCATTTACATTGTTCATTTTATCACTTTTTGACAAAAAAATCTAGTTTTTCCCGTAGTTTCAATTGAATTTCTTCTAGCTTCATCCATGTAAACCCTTTCTATCTCTAGTCTTGGGCGACTTTTGGAAAAGCTATGAAGAAGGTTAAACGATTCTCCTCCATCTCGAAATGATAAGCTAATTTTTCATGTTCCAATAGACTCTTGACCACAAAGAGTCCCATCCCAGACCCTTTGGGCTTGCGACTAGCATTATCAGAAAAAGACTGGGCTAGTTTTTCTTGCTCTTCTGAGCTACAGCTATTCTCGATAAAGAGTTCCCCTTCTCTTTCTCCAATGCCAACCAAGCCACCTGGAACAGAGTGCTTGATGGCATTGCTGATGAGATTAGAAAGAATCAACTTCATAACTGATGGGTTTAGATAAGCCTGCTGATGGGTCAAACTATTGTCAATCTGGAGCTCTCTTTCCTTGGCGAGCAAGGCATAATCCTTAACCAGACTTTGTGTCATCTGGAGGAGGTCAATTTCTTCCCTATCATCTCGCAACTCCTGCACAGAAGAGAGGGAAAGTATCTGCAGAACATGGTGATTGAGCTCATCCACAATCCCCAAGGCAACTCCCAGATATTGGTCTCTATCCTTATAACGACCAATATTTTCTTTCATATTTTCGATTAGGATTTTGAGGCTAGCCAGTGGTGTTTTCAATTCATGAGAAGCCCCTCGCAAAAATTCGACCTTCATCTTCTCCAGCTGGAGAATGGCTTCATTCTTGTCATGCAAATCTGCAATGACAGTCAAAAGATGCTGGTAAAGGCTATTGATTTGTTCCTTAAGATTACCAATCTCATCCTTGGAATCCACACGCAATCGCACTTGGGCATCCAAATCCATCATCCGACGGGTTACTCGCTTGATTTCCAAAATCGGGGCAACGATAGTCCGAGCATATATGTAGGCTACCAAGAGGGAAATCAGAAAGGAGGCCAGCAAGGTATAGGGAAGAAACTGGAGACTGATTTGCTCTGCTTCCTTTTGCAAATCCATGGAAGCTAGAAATTGCAGGGTCATGGTACCACCGTCTTGCGTTGTCACCTCGCGCTCCTCGATAAAGAGGGAAGTTGTCTGGCGGTCTGTGTCCAGAGGAAGACCGTCCTTGACTTCTAACTTGTCCTCGGTCATCTCACCTTTGACGGTCCCCTTGATATCACTAGTCTGGGAATACAAGTCTAACACTTGCTCGATACTCTGCCTATCTTTCCCTTCTAGGGACTGGGCAATGGCTGTTGCCTTTTGACCAATGGTTTCCTGACGATGACTCAGATAAGTCGAAGGAAAAAGAAAATAAATAGCTAAATGAAGGCAGATAACCAGAACACTAAATATCGAGAAGGTATAGATAAATATCTTTGCAAATAAACCTGTTCGTTTCATTTTCGCTCCAATTTATAACCAACATTGCGCACAGTGAGGATACAATCCAAGTCTAGCTTTTTCCGCAATTCCTTGATATAAACATCAATAACACGGTCAAAGGGAACCTCATCTGTCGCTTTCCAGACGGCATCGATAATCTGAGAACGAGTCAAGGCCCGGCCTTCATTTTTCACCAAATAATCAAGAATTTCTAACTCTTTGGCATTGATAGCTACTTCCTCACCTGCGAGGCTTGCACTGTAGCTTTCAAAGTCCACCTTGGCATCCTTGTAAGAAAAGATTCTTCCCGTATCATAATAGCGCTTGAAAATCGCATCCACCCTCACTTTTAAGAGGGAGAGGGAGAAGGGCTTTTCCAGATAGCCATCTGCTAGCGAAGCAAAGGCAGTCATCTTGTATTCTTCATCCTGAAAGGCAGTCAACATCAAAACAGGAACCTGACTGGTTTTACGAATTTCCGCTAGGACTTCTAAGCCATTGAGCTTTGGCATCTGGATATCCAGTAAAACTAAGGCTACTTCATAGCTGGAAAATTTTTCTAAGGCTTCCTGACCATCCGCCGCCTCAATGGTTTCATAACCACAATCCGTCAAATAATCACTGATCCCCTCACGGATCATCTCTTCATCTTCTACAATTAAAATTTTCATACTTTAACTGCTCTCTATTTTTTATTTTTCTTATACTCAATAAAAATCAAAAAGCAAACTAGGAAGCTAGCCGCAGGTTGCTCAAAGCACTGTTTTGAGGTTGCAGATGGAAGCTGACGTGGTTTGAAGAGATTTTCGAAGAGTATTAGAATAACTACCTACTCTATTTTCTATTATAGCCTCTTATTGGCCTTTTGTCTGTAAGCAACTGACCACTAGATAAAACAAAGAGAGCCTATCGCTCTCTCTGCTTGCATTTCACTCTCTATAGAATGAAAATTATTTAGCTGCTTTTGAAAATGTTACAACGTAGTTATAATCTTTCCCATTAGCTTGATAGACATAGTCCTCTTTGAAAGTATAGCCGTGTTTGCGCAACTCTTCTTTCTTAGCATCAACTTGGCTCTTGACTGCCACTTTTACTTCATCATCTGTTGAACCTTCCGCGATTTCAAGAGGAGTTCCATTGATATCTCCTAGAAAACCTGCAATATCTTTCATTTTATCAAAGTTATAAAAAACATTGACTTTGACCTTTTGAGGAGCTGGTGTTACAACTTCTTCAGCTTCTACTGTTGTTCCTGCGTCTTTTGGAGCTAGTGTTTCTTCTGTTCCTACTTCTACAGATGGTTGTGTGTCTGTTGACTCACTTTCAGAGGTAACTGATGCTTCTTTTGACTCTGACGATTCTTCTGATGTGGCATTTGTTGTTCCATCTTGTGTCTCAGAATTATTTTCTTGTGAATTTACTAAGTTAGAATCAGACGAAGTCGCTTCTCCAGTTTCTTCTGTGGTGGTCAATACTTTTTCTGAGTCTGATGATGGAGCTACAGATGTTTTTCCTGTTTCTGCCATATCCGTAGCTGATGTGTTTTCAGCTGGTTCTACTTGACTTTTCTCTGTGCTTTCCGTAGATTCTACAGTCTTTGCTTCCTCTGTTGCTCCGTTACCGTGCGATGTTACATCTCTTGTTTCTGAAGACGCTTCCTGTGAATTAACATCTTTACTGTTTGTCTCTTCTATCAGATATGTTTTCGACAATATCAGCTTTTGTTTTAAATGAGGAAAGTTGAGATTCTGTCACCTCTGCTTCTTGAATTGCTGGCCCATACTGTCCAACTAAAGCCTCCGAGTCGACCTTATCTCCTAAAATTTGTGCAACAGTAATCCAGTGATGTTCATGACGAGGGTTATTAAATGCACCAAGACCTGTATAAGTATATAGAGGATTTATCAATGATTTATAATGACCAGTTTGACCTGCAACTGTCTCACCCTTTGATTTTTTAATATAATCGGCTTTTTCTGAGTACCATTGCTTAATCGCCTCTGCAAATCCTTTATAATTCCACGCCAAGTTTTCTCCAAATGTTCTAGTACCAGTCGGAAAAGCTGTCCAAATATTTTTGTCAGAGAGACGAGCATGGGCATTCGTAATAGAAGACTCAGCAGCTCTCATAAGAGCCGTTTTTTCCAGTTGTGTTGACCACTTAATCGGAACATACTTATCTACTAATTTCTCCTCAAAAGCCTCTTTACGAATCTTATTAAGAGAATCTAAGATAGCTTGTTGATCTGGTGTTAAAAATTCTCCTTTGATTCCCACCAAAACATTGCCAGCAGATGCTTGACTCACTTCCGAGGTGCTTCTGATTTTGGTTCTGATACCATTGGCTCTTCTGCTTTTGGCGCTGGTGACTCTGGTGCTTCTGCTTTTGGTTCTGATACCGTTGGCTCTTCTACTTTCGGTGCTGGAGATACGGGTGCTTCTGCTTTTGGTTCTGATACCGTTGGCTCATCCGCTTTCGGTGCTGGGGTCGCTGGCTCTTCTACTTCTGGTGCCAGTGTTGCTGGTTCTTCCGCTTTTGGCGCCGGTGACACTGGTTCTTCCACTTTTGGTGCTGGGGTCGCTGGTTCTTCCGATTTTGGTTCTGATACCATTGGCTCTTCCACTTTCGGTGCTGGCGCTTCAGAACTTGGATTTGAAACTACAGGTTGATTTGTTGTCCCTATATTTGAAAGGGCCTTGTCTACTACTGGACTTGATTCAGTTGAGTTCCCTGATTCAATTGTAGTATCTGCAGATGGAGCATGTAAAGTTTCTGATCTTGTTTCGGCTTTTGGCGCAACTGAGACTGAGGTTTCTGATTTCGATGCCGGCAATACTGACTCTTCAGCTTTCTCTGCTGACGCCGCTGGGATTTCCACAGCTACTGGTGTCGTTTGTTTAACAGTAGTCCTTTGTTCACCAGTTACAGTATCTGTTTTTGTTTCAACTTCATAACTTTGACGACTACCAGAATTATCAATCGACACTCGCTGTCTTTTTACTTCTGTATTTCCATCTTTTAGAAAAGCCTCTTCGCTAAAATACAATTTATTATTAGCAAAAATCAAATCTCTATTTGCAATACGATTTATCTCAACCAAACTATCAACAGATAGCCCTGTTGCCCCACTAATAGCACTCAATGTATCTCCCCACTTAATTGTGTAGTGTGATAAATTGTCTATATTTAGAATATCAGCTTTCACTTCCTCAACTGTTCTGGCTACCCAAACACCATCTTGTTCACTGGCTGATACAGTTGGAGCTAAAAAGCCTAGCCCCAGTAGAATCACACCTGTCGCAACAATTGCACCCGTTCTTAATTTTCTAAAACCACGGAGGGATAAGCTTCCTCTAACATTTGTTTGTCTCATAATATTTATTTTTCCTCACTATTCTATATTTTCCAAGGTAGACCCTGCCTAGGTCTACTAGCCTATGTTTGCGATATGGATAGGCTTCTACAGATTTATCTATAGATTTTTATGCACAATTCCATATATAAGTTGCGAAACCCCTTTCTAATAAATTCCATAACTTTAGTATATCATATTTAACACTAAAGTACAAAGAAAGCAACTGAAAGCAATGATTTTCACCACTGCTTTCTGCTTCATGTATCATTTTAAAACTTTCAGTTGCTAGCCTCATTTTTCAGTCTAGCATCCGTATTATTCACCATCCAGCAAAAGCTCTTTTGGTTGTTTTCTAAGGAGATTGCTTGAAGCAAGCGCCATAACGGCCACCACTAGAACCAAGGCAAGGACAAAGACGATGATAAAATCTGATGTCTGAATAGAAATGTCTAGGCTCGATAAGGTCTTGCTAAAGCCATCTACTTCTGCACCACCACCAAGGTTAGAGGCTTGAGCCGCCTTACTAGCCTGTTTGGCAACACCTGAAGTCACATTGGCAAGGACAGTGTTCCCAATTGTACGGGCAGTGTAATTAGCTAGGAAGTAAGCAGAAACGAGAGCAGGGATAGCAATCAAGATAGATTCGGTGATGAATTGACCCAAGATACTTGCCTGCTTGAGGCCGATAGAGAGGAGAATTCCCACTTCCTTGCGACGGGCGTTGATCCAAAGGCTGAGCAAGAGGGCAAGGAGGAGAACTGAGAAGCTCAAGCTACCCCAGAAGAGGAGGTTGGCCATCTTGTACATACCAGAGATAGATTGCTCAAGAGCTGGGTAGTTAGAGGAGCTCTTGACGAGTGTGTAGCTCTTCCAGTTGATACCACTGATGCCATTCAACTCTTTCATAACATCATCCAAGTTCTTGTCTGCTGTTACAAAGAAGGTTGCGTCCCCATAAATGGCTGTGTCTTCTGTGTATCCATAAAGTTTTGCAGCAGTGTGAATGTCTGTAATAGCTGTGTTTTCGTAAAGTTCTTGTGAGTAGGTTACTGCTGACTTATTATGACCATCAAAGAGTCCCTTGATTGTCACTTCAACTGTTTCCTTGGCTCCTTTTTCATTATCTGCATCGTAGATATTAGAGTCCAGTTTAACCTTGTCCCCTACTTTCCAGCCGTGTTTGGCTGCCAAGTCCTTGTGCAAGAGGATTTTATCCTTGTCGTCGTTGGTTAAGTGCTCTCCTTCGACTAGTTTATAAGAACCAGAGACAAACTTGTCTTCTTTAGAGGAGTCATTGACACCTGTAATCATCAAGCTACTTCCAAAACGTTTGGCACGATCAGCAGTGAGATTCTTCTTGGTTTCTGGCGTTTCAATGAGGTCATATCCAGTCAAATCTCCGATAGCGTTGATACGTTTGACATAAGACTCGATGGCCTTGTTTTCGGTGATTTTTTTGATGTCTTCACCCTTAATATTCCCAGCACCACGAGGCGTTCCTTGGTTGACGCGACGATTGATTTGCATGGAGAAGCTATTGGTGATATTTTTAAAGGTCTCCTGAGAAGCCTTGGCAGTAGCTCCCTTGATTGACAAGCCGACCAAACTCAAGCTCGCCATGAGGAGAATAATCAGGAAGATGACAATCGATTTGAAAAACTTCCTTGTAACATAGGCAAATGCGTTGTGTAACATAGATTCCCTTTCTAGATTTTATTCTATTTTATAGTTTGAACAGAAAAAGTTCGTATTATTTCGTAGTATTTCGAGTTTCAGTCAGTTTCTTATCTTTCAACTCAAGTGTAATATCTGATGCTTGTGCCACTTCTTTGCTGTGGGTTACGACGATGACACATTTACCTGTTTTCTGGGCAAGTGATTTGAGCAGTTCGACAATATCTCCAGCAGTTTTAGGATCCAGATTTCCTGTTGGCTCATCAGCTAGAATAACTGGAGCTTCTGAGACCAAACTGCGAGCAATGGCAACACGTTGCTGTTGACCACCTGATAACTGGAGAACATTCCGCTTGATCTGATTTTCATCTAAACCAAGCTCAAGCAGTGTATCCTTGCTTGCCTTTTTGTTGACCAAGCGGATATTTTCCAGTGGAGAAAGATAATCTATCAAGTTATAATTTTGAAATACCAGGGAAATATGGTGCATACGATGGTAGGAATACCCCTTCTTACGAATATCCTCTCCTTGGAAAAGAATCGAACCTTCAACAGGACTATCTAAACCAGCAAGTAGGGACAAGAGAGTGGATTTCCCCGCTCCTGACTCCCCAATAATACTGTAAAATTTCCCAGGTTCAAAATGATAATTGATCTGATATAGGACTGCCTCAGCAGTGTTCTTATAACGGTAGTTAAGGTCTTGTAATTGTAATAAAGTCATGATTTCTCCTTCTTATACTCAATGAAAATCAAAGAGCAAACTAGGAAGCTAGCTGTAGGTTGCTCAAAGCACAACTTTGAGGTTGCAGATACAGCTAACGCGGTTTGAAGAGATTTTCAAAGAGTATTAACTAATAGATGATAAAATTTCTTTCGGCGCTTTTCTAAATAAGAATAGGAAACAAAGGGCTACAGATAAGCAACTAAGCAGAACTAGAAAAACATAGGATGCTGCAAAAGATAGGATGCTGGTTGATAAACTGCTTGCTTTGGCTAGCGTGTCTTGTAAGCTTGCCTGCTCTCCACTTGCTAGTAGAGTTTGGAGTAGGTAGGATGTGATGGCGTTGCCTGCAGCAAATGCTGGAAGCAAGGCACCAAGAGATACCAAAACTACCTCTAAACAGAACTGTAGGAAGATCGAGCTCTTGCCTTTTCCAAGTGCTAGTAAAATCCCCACTTCGTAGACCCTTTCTCTCAACCAGAGAGACAAGACCAAAATCAAGGCCCCTACTCCTGCTATCAACATCCCATAAAGGAAGATGGTCAGGAAGGTTTGAAAGGTTTCCACTGAGTCTTTGATTTGTTCAAAAGCCTTGTTTTCCTTTTCGACTTGGTAGCCTTGATTTTCCAAGGCCAAGTTTTCTACCTGCTTCATGAGTCCGTCCATTTTCTTAGGATTTTCTACATAGAAGCGTGCTGCACTGACTTGAGCTTCACTATTGCCCAAAAGGGTTTGGCTACTTTCATAATCTGTAAAGACTTGATTTTCACTGAAGTCAGAAGACAAGCCTGTGAATTTCTCTTGTTTTTTACCAGAAAAGATGCCGATAATCTCAAACTCTACTGTTTGTCCTTTTCCAGATTCAGACTGACCAGCATCCAAGCCAATCTTGTCATGAAGCGAAAGACCGTTCTTCTTAGCCAACTCTTCGTGGATCAGGATTTTCTTGGAATCCCCTTTTTGAAGGTGTCGCCCTTCTTTTAGGTTGAAGGCCGAGCTAGTAAAGGTTACATCCTTAGATGAATCCTCAAGAGCTGTTAAACTAACCAAGTTTTTGTCTGCAGCTAACAAATCATCACGCTCCACGCTCTGCTCACCACTCACCGCTTCCTTGTCTTTTAGTTTTGCGACCGTCTCGAGTTCAGGAGAAACATTTTCCAGTCCCTTAATCTGGCTCACGGATGATAAGTCCGACAACTTGAAAGTCTGACCATTTTCTATCTTCTTAATAGAAAAAGATGTATTGAGTGATTTATAAAGATTGGTTTCCACTGTTTTGTTGGACTTCATCAGCGTCAAACAGGCTGAAATTCCAGCCAATAGGACCAATAAAATCAGAAATAAAATAAAACTTCTCAGTCGTTTTCTGCTGACATAAGCCCAAGCTCTTTGGATTGGATTCATTTGTCACCTCCATATTTGTAAGACTATTATAAAACCCAAATATGAAATGTTTATGAAATACGAAAAAAAATATCGAGTAGGGGATAATCTCTAGTCCCTCTCACACCACCGTACGTGCCGTTCGGCATACGGCGGTTCAACTAACTTTTAAAGCATGTCGTTCAAGGTCATAATCCAAACACAAAATCAGTCCACGTTTTTCTTAGGCTAAAAGAGTCCACTGGACTCTTTTACTCCGTCCCATAACCAATGATTTAATAGCGCGTTCAGCTAGATTATTGGAAAGGACCAGATGCCCGTCTTTCAATAGAAATCACGACTTTCTGATGAATTTATTTTGGGAGTGATAGAAAAGCCCTTCATAAGCCAGTCTACTTGTTCAGGCGTGAGAGCTTTGATATCCTTTTCTGTACTGGGCCAAGTCAGTCTGCCGCTCTCAAAGCGTTTATATAGTAGCCAAAATCCTTGACCATCCCAGTAAAGGGATTTAAAGCAGTCTTTACGTCCACCACAAAAGAGAAAGACTTGACCTGAAAAGGGATTTAATTCAAAGTGGGTTTTAATGAGATAAGCCAGTGAATCAATGCCTTGCCTCATATCCGTTTTCCCACACACGAGATAGACCTGCCCTAGGCTAGATAGATGAATTGTCATAGAGCAACACCTTATCCAAAAGCTCTTCTATCATTTCGAGATTGTGGAATCTCTACAGGAACAATAGGTTGTGGCATTAAAATATCTTCCAATAGTTTTACTTTACGAATAGTATACAGGAGGAACTCCATGAATGATAGATACCTTGTTATGACGCGCTTACCGTACTATTATAAATTCAATCCACTATATCATTTGATTCACTAGTAAAAAAAGGATAACATCTCCTCTCGGAGATGCTATCCTTTTGGGGGCGACTAGAACATAGTGTTCCAATCTATTTTCGTTAAATTTACAGAATGTTTATCCTATGAATTATTTTATCAAAGTAATTTCTTACTCTTCTTCCTTGCGCTTTTTCGCGATAAGGAGTCCCCCTGTTGCTGCTGCAAGAAGTGCTAGAGCAAGTGAAGCGCTAGATTGTTCTGTACCAGTATTTGGCAATTCTTTCGCTCCTGCTTTCTCAGCTGGTGCTTGAGCAGGTGAATCTTGGTTGGTAGCTGGATTAACTGCTACTGAACTATCTGATTTCTTGACTGTCTTATCTGCTGGAATAACAGATGTAGTACCATCTTCAAAGGTTACAACTACTGATCCGTCTTTGTTTACCTTAATATCTTTCGCAGTTGGGTTAGATTTCTTAACTTCTTCGGCTACCTTAGCTTTTTCTGCGTCAGTCAAGTTGCTTGGATCTTTAACTGGTGTTGCTGACGGATCCTTAACACTATCTGCATCTTTAGCTTTCTCAACTGCTTTAGCTGCTGGAATTACTGCTGTTGAGCCATCTGGGAAGGTTACAGTTATTGTTCCATCTTTACCTACTTTAACATCTGTTGCAGTTGGGTTAGATTTCTTAACTTCTTCGGCTACCTTAGCTCTTTCTGCATCAGTCAAGTTGCTTGGATCTTTAACCGATGTTACTGATGGATCTTTAACACTATCTGAATCCTTAGTTGATGCACCTACTGGTTTAGATTCTGGTTTCGAGTTTGGATCTTTCGGATTTGTTCCTTTTTCTACTTCTTCTTTATCTGTGAAGCCATCGCCATCTGTAT
>NZ_VMMQ01000062.1:0-20910 GCF_013277295.1 Streptococcus sp. 477 | reverse complement strand
GACTAAACGAAAAGACCGTAGCTATATATATTCGCGAACAGGAAAAGAATGACATTGCACTCGATAAGCTGAGTGTAAAAGAATATGAAGATCCGTTTTCTGATGGCGGATTTAGAACAAGGTAAAAGCCCGTTGTGACGGGCATTAGTCAAGTAATATAGCACGACCTGAACGAAGTTCAGCGAGCGTCTTTAGACGCCGCTGGAGAGAAACGGCTTATAGCCGGTGTACAAGCCACCCGTTTTCACGGGTGGTTATGACTCTAAACGACCATCTTGACGATAGGCAATATCTGGTTGCCAAGTCCATTTGGCATCGAATTTTTCAAGTAAGTCAAAGCTGGCTTGAGGTCCCATGCTTCCAGCTTTATAGTCATGAAGTGGGGCACCATTTTCAGCCCAGAGCTCTTCGATACGGTCAATCAATTTCCATGACGCACCAACTTCATCCCAGTGGCTAAAGTTAGTTGAGTTGTTATTTAAGACATCATAAATCAATTTCTCGTATGGCTCTGGAGAAGCACCAGTTGCGGTCGCATCTGTACGGTAATCCAGTGAGTTAGGAGCCAAGTTGAATTCTTCTCCTACTTGTTTCCCATTTAGGCTAAGAGAGAATCCTTCTGTTGGTTGGATATAGATGGTCAAAATGTTTGGAGCAAGTGGCTCACCAAAGATAGAGTCCATTTGTTTAAAGACGATGTTGACATGAGTTCCTTTTTCAGTCAGACGTTTACCAGTACGGAAGAAGAAAGGAACACCACGGAATCGATCGCTGTCAACAAAGAAAGCACCAGATGCAAAGGTTTCAGTTGTAGATTCTGGATTCACATTTGGCTCGCTACGATAAGAGATGTATTTCATGCCATCAATCTTACCAGAGCGGTATTGCCCACGGATAAAGTGTTCTTTGAGTTCTTCATCAGTTGGATGATAGAGGTTTTTAAAGACCTTAATCTTCTCAGCACGAATCTCATCTTTTGTGAAGCTTGCTGGCTTGTCCATAGCAAGGAGAGAAAGAAGTTGTAGTGTATGGTTTTGTACCATGTCGCGGAGGGCACCAGATTGGTCATAGTAGCCACCACGTTCTTCTACACCCAAGCGCTCCGCAAAGGTAATTTGAACATTGTCGATAAAGTCCTTGTTCCAAACGTTTTCAAAAATCAAGTTTGCAAAGCGGACTGCAAAGATGCTTTGGATCATTTCCTTACCAAGATAATGGTCAATACGGAAAATTTGTTCTTCGTCAAATGTTGCTAGGAGCTCGTCATTCAACTTGCTTGCAGTTGCGTAATCTGTACCAAATGGTTTTTCAACGATTAAGCGTTCAAAACCTTTACCGTCAACAATGTTTTCAGACTTGAGGTGTTTTGCTATAGTTCCAAAGAACTGAGGCGCCATAGACAAGAAGAAGAGCTTGTTGTGTTCAGCTTGGTACTTGTCATTTAGTTCAGCCTGCAATTGACGCAAAGCAATGTAGTGTTCTGTATCGTTGACATCATGACTTTGATAGTAGAAGTGGCTAGCGAACTCTTGAGCCTGTTCGGTACTATCTGCCAAATCAAGGATCGATTCGACTACAACAGATTCAAAATATTCCTTGCTCCAAGGACGACGGGCAGTTCCAATAACGGCAAAATGTTTGGAAAGATTGCCGGATTTATATAGTCTAAATAGGGAAGGGTAGAGCTTGCGTTTAGCCAGGTCTCCACTCGCACCGAAAATTGTAACAATAACCTTAGATGACATCTAGCTACCTAATTTCTATTTTTATTCCTAGTCTTGCTAGGTATGAGGAAACCTCATTTCATAAACTTAATTCTAACATAATTTTCCGAAAAATCAAAAAATCCAATACGAGGTAGAAAAAAACTGCAAGGAAATCCTTACAGTTTGAGTTTAAACGTTTAAGACCTTGTCCAAGAACTCTTTCAGACGTGGGTGCTGTGGGTTATCAAAGATTTGATCAGGTGTTCCGTCTTCAAGGAATTCACCATCTGCAGTAAAGATAACTCGGTTGGCAACCTGACGAGCAAATCCCATCTCATGGGTTACGATAATCATGGTCATGCCTTGTTTAGCCAAGTCTTTCATAACGTTTAGTACGTCTCCGACCATCTCAGGGTCAAGGGCAGAAGTTGGTTCATCAAAGAGCATGATGTCTGGATTCATTGCAAGTCCACGAGCGATGGCTACACGTTGTTTTTGACCACCTGACAGGCTATCTGGACAGGCCTTAGCCTTATCTGCTAGCCCAACCTTGTCAAGCAACTCCATTCCTAATTTCTCAGCTTCTTCCTTAGTCATCAACTTGTGCTCAATAGGAGCAAAGGTGATGTTGTCCAAAACAGACATATGTGGGAAGAGGTTGAAGTGTTGGAAAACCATTCCGATATTTTCACGTACGTGGTCAACGTTGGTTGTTTTTTCAGTTAAGTCATAACCGTTCACAGTGATGTGACCGCTGGTAACTTCTTCCAAAAGATTTAGGCTACGGAGGAAAGTTGACTTACCAGAACCTGAAGGACCGATGATACAAACAACATCTCCTTCATAGAACTTAGTCGTAATTCCTTTTAAAACCTCATTTTTTCCGTAGCTTTTGTGTAAATCATTTACATCAATTTTTAATTTTGCCATTAACGAATCCTCTTTTCTAAGCGTTTCGCTAGTCTAGTCAAAAGTGTGATAATTACAAGATAGAAGATAGCAAGAATTGCATACATCTTGAAACTTTGGTAGTTACGGGCAATGATAATCTTACCAGTTTGGAAGAGTTCAACCAAACCGATAGCAGATACGATAGTTGTATCTTTAAGAGCGATAACGAATTGGTTAACAAAGTTTGGCAACATCAATTTAGTTGCTTGTGGCAAGATAATCTTACGCATAGTTTTTCCATAAGAGATACCCAAGCTTCGACTGGCTTCCATTTGACCAACTGGAACGGCCTGAATACCACCACGAACGATTTCAGCGATATAAGCGGCTGCATTGAGAGAAAGGGCAATAGTACCAGCTACAAAGTCGTTAATTGGACTTTGTTGGCCTGTAATAGACTCGATGAAGTTTGGAATTCCCCAGAAGATGAAGGCTGCAAGAATCATCAATGGAATACCTCGAATAACGTCAACGAAAATCTCAGAAATCACACGAAGAGATTTATACGGGCTGACACTAAACATACCGAAGATAATCCCGATAACAATAGCAATAGCAAATGAGATAAGAGCTAGAGCAAGAGTGATACCAAGACCGCTAAGGAGTTGTTTGTAGTTGTTTTGAAGCAAGCCCCAGATAGTTGTTTCGTCAACAGTGCTTGTTGAAGCGGTTGATGACTCACTAGCTAGGTATTTATCAAGAATCTTTTGGAATTCTCCGTTTGCTTTAAGGTTTGCAAGTCCGTTGTTGAACATTTCAATCAATTCTGGATTTGCTCCTTTTTTAACGGCAAAAGCTGTTTCACCGATCGGAGTTCCAGCGATTGGTGTTTTCAATTTTTGTCCTTGGCTGATAGAATATTTGAGAACAGGTTCATCATCCATAACGGCATCAATGGCACCAGTGTTTAAACTGTCATACATTGAAGAACCATCAGCGAAGGTTTTGATTTTGTAGCCGTATTTGCTTTGATTTTCTGTTAGGAAGGTTTGAGAAGCGGTTCCGTTTTTAACACCAACTGTCTTCCCTTTCAAATCTTCATAAGAAGCAATGGTACTTGATTCTTTGACACCAAGGATTGTATTAGCAGTGTAGTATGATTCTGAGAAGTCAAAAGTTGCCTTACGAGCATCTGTGACAGACATACCAGCAATGATACCATCAGCTTGTCCAGCTTGAACAGCACTGATAGCGGCATCAAAACCAGGGTTGGTGATTTCAATTTCAAAACCTTGATCTTTAGCGATTGCCTTAATCAATTCCATATCAATACCAGTGTATTGGTTGCTTGAATTTTGGAAAACAAAAGGTGCAAAAGAAGAATCGCTGGCAATGATGTATTTAGCTTTAACAGGAAGGCTTTGAAGCCTGCAAGAGTAGTTGTAGTTGGCACTGCTGAAAGTCCATTTCTTGATGATTTTATCAAGACTACCATCTTTTTTCATTTCAGCTAAGGCTTGGTTAAATTCAGTAACCAGGTGTTCGTATTTGCTTCCTTTTTTAACACCGAAAGCAAAACTTCCTACAGCTTCCCCATCCATTTCAATATGGAGGTTTTGCCCTTGGTTAATGGCATACTCGATAACAGGTTTGTCATCCATCATGGCATCGATGGCACTAGCAGTCAAGCTGTTGTTCATCAAATCACCAGTGTCAAATGTTTTAATAGTAAAACCGTATTTATCCTTGATACTTTCAAGGAAACGTTGAGCGGCTGTTCCGTTTTTAACACCAACAGTTTTTCCTTTTAATTGGTCATATTTACTAATCTTGTGTGACTTAGTAGTTGCAATGACAACTTTTGTATCATAGTAAGTATCAGACATGGTGAAAACTTTTTCACGTTCTTTCGTCTTTGTCATCCCTGCCATGATAGCATCAGCTTGACCAGCTTGAACCGCATTGACCGCTGCGTCAAATCCAGGATAGGACATCTGAATGTTCCATCCTTTAATCTCAGCGACTTTGTTAATAATGTCAACATCAATTCCTTTATAAGTTTGATCTGAATCTTTAAACTCAAAAGGCGCATAGGCGGTATCAGAAACAATCTTAATCGTCTCAGCTTTTGCAATACCTAATGAGAAAATTGGGAATAAAATTAGCAAAAATGCTAGAAATTTTTTCTTCATTTTTAGTCTCCTTTTCCGAATGTTTTCCCATTATATCAGAAAAAGTAAAAAAAGGCAAATTTTTATATTTCTGTGTTAGAAAATATAACATCCATAATTCTTGTTTTGTCTTGAATCACACAACAGAAGTGCTATAATAAAGGTATATCATATAGTAAAAGAGGATAAAGTTATGAAAGACAAAAGAATCTTAAAAGACTTTGAAACTTCTAAAATGAGTTTAAACATTTACACAAGCCCCTTGTTAGCTCTATTTTTCGTCTATATATCTGAGTTCATATCTTCTCTATTTTTTGGCCTTAGTTTTTTAGCATTGATCGGGCTATTTAGCAATCTTGGTATGGGTGGTCAAAGAATTGCAGATTTCCTTCAAATGTTATTTCAGAATTTATCTGATAAAACAAGTGACATCCATTTAATATTTGAATTATTGTCCTTTGGTTTTATCATCTTAACTGTGTTTAGATGGACTAGAAAAGTAGAGAAAAGACCGATTCGAACCTTGGGATTCTATAAAGAAAATTTTTTAAGTGCCTTATTTAAAGGATACGGTCTTGGTCTATCCCTCTTTATACTTGCTTTGGCTGGACTAGTAGCCTTGGGGCAGTATCAATTTGACTCCATTCACTTGGATACTTATTCGCTAGCTTTTACTTTATTTACAATACCTTTTTGGATTTTACAAGGAACGGCAGAAGAATTGGTTACTCGTGCTTGGCTGATTCCACAATTGGCTAAGAGAACTAATCTTAAAGTCGCTATTATCATATCTAGTAGTCTCTTTACCTTACTTCATTTAGGAAATCCAGGCATAACTTTCTTATCTGCAATTGATCTCTTTTTATTCGGAGTTGCCATGTCCCTATATCTTCTTAAAACAGATACTATATGGGGTATAGGTGGTATTCATGGAGCCTGGAATTTCGCACAGGGAAACCTCTTTGGAGTATTAGTTAGTGGTCAGTCTTCAGGAACATCAATCATGAAATTTACTCCACAAGGCAATCAAGACTGGCTATCTGGTGGGTCTTTTGGTATTGAGGGTTCCATCGTGTCCAGTATTATTTTGTTTCTGCTGATTCTTTATCTCGCTTATCAATTAAAGAAAGAAAATGAAAGGATGTGACTTCGGTCCGTCCTTTTCTTCGTGAAAATGCTACAAGTATGCTAAAATAGGAATAGCACATGGAGAGAGGATTCTTATGATTAACCGCATTACAGATAATCAATTTAAACTAGTATCAAAATATCAACCATCAGGAGATCAACCCCAAGCTATCGAGCAGTTGGTTGATAATATCGAGGGTGGAGAAAAAGCTCAGATTCTGATGGGGGCGACCGGAACAGGGAAGACCTATACCATGAGTCAGGTCATTTCCAAAGTCAATAAACCAACTCTGGTCATTGCCCACAATAAAACTCTGGCAGGACAGCTCTATGGGGAGTTTAAAGAATTTTTCCCTGAAAATGCAGTTGAGTACTTCGTATCCTACTATGATTATTACCAGCCAGAGGCCTATGTCCCTTCTAGCGATACCTATATTGAGAAGGATAGTTCTGTCAATGACGAGATTGACAAGCTTCGCCACTCCGCTACTTCGGCCCTTTTGGAGCGTAATGATGTTATTGTCGTGGCCTCAGTCTCTTGTATCTATGGTTTGGGTTCGCCCAAGGAATACGCTGACAGTGTCGTTAGTCTCCGTCCTGGTCTAGAGATTTCTCGTGATAAACTCTTGAATGACTTAGTTGACATCCAGTTTGAGCGAAACGATATTGATTTCCAACGGGGAAGATTTCGTGTGCGTGGGGATGTGGTAGAGATTTTCCCAGCCTCTCGTGATGAGCACGCTTTTCGAGTAGAATTTTTTGGAGACGAAATTGACCGTATTCGTGAGGTTGAGGCTCTGACAGGACAGGTCTTAGGAGAAGTGGATCATTTGGCGATTTTTCCAGCGACACACTTTGTGACCAATGACGACCACATGGAAGTTGCCATTGCTAAAATTCAGGGCGAATTAGAAGAGCAACTAGCTGTCTTTGAAAAGGAAGGCAAACTACTTGAAGCCCAACGTTTGAAACAGCGGACAGAGTATGATATCGAAATGTTGCGTGAGATGGGCTATACCAACGGGGTTGAGAACTATTCACGTCACATGGATGGACGGAGTGAGGGTGAGCCTCCTTATACCCTTCTCGATTTCTTCCCAGATGATTTCTTGATCATGATTGATGAGAGCCACATGACCATGGGACAAATCAAGGGCATGTACAATGGAGACCGTTCGCGTAAAGAAATGCTAGTAAATTATGGTTTTCGTTTGCCGTCTGCTCTGGATAATCGTCCTCTCCGTCGTGAAGAGTTTGAAAGCCATGTCCATCAGATTGTTTACGTTTCAGCGACACCGGGCGACTATGAAAATGAACAGACCGAGACAGTAATTGAGCAAATCATTCGTCCAACGGGACTCTTGGATCCTGAGGTGGAAGTCCGTCCGACTATGGGACAGATTGATGACCTTTTGGGTGAAATCAATGCCCGTGTTGAAAAGAACGAACGAACCTTTATCACAACTTTGACTAAGAAAATGGCAGAAGACTTGACTGACTACTTCAAGGAAATGGGCATCAAGGTCAAGTACATGCACTCGGATATCAAGACTTTGGAACGGACGGAGATCATCCGTGACCTGCGCTTGGGTGTCTTTGACGTCTTGGTTGGAATCAACCTCCTACGTGAAGGGATTGATGTTCCTGAAGTGAGTCTCGTAGCTATTCTCGATGCTGACAAGGAAGGTTTCCTTCGTAACGAACGTGGCCTCATCCAGACTATTGGACGTGCTGCCCGTAACAGTGAAGGCCATGTCATCATGTATGCGGACACTGTGACCCAGTCTATGCAACGTGCCATCGATGAAACTGCCCGTCGTCGCAAAATCCAGATGGCTTATAATGAGGAGCATGGTATTGTGCCACAAACCATTAAGAAAGAAATCCGTGACTTGATTGCCGTAACCAAGACTGTTGCCAAAGAAGAAGACAAGGAAGTTGATATCAATAGTCTTAACAAACAAGAGCGCAAAGAACTGGTCAAGAAACTAGAAAAACAAATGCAAGAAGCCGTCGAAGTGCTTGACTTTGAACTGGCGGCTCAGATCCGTGATATGATGTTGGAAGTCAAGGCCTTGGATTAGGGGAATAGTATGATTTATTTAAGAAAGTTAAAGAGAGAAGATTTGATGTCTTTATAGGAAATGGATTATTCACAACTTAATCCAGTTTGGAAACAGTATGATGCTCCCTATTATGATGATTATCAGTATTTTTCAAATTTTAAAGAATTCGAACTACAAAAATCAGAATCCATTTTAAGCAACTCAAATCGCCTTGGTATTTTTGTTGATGATAAACTAGTTGGGACTGTTTCGCGTTATTGGGTATGTAAAGAAACAAGATGGATGGAATTGGGAATTGGTATTTATGATAAAAAATTCTGGAACACTGGTATTGGGAAAGTTGCTATGTTGCAGTGGATAGATAGGACGTTTCAGGATTACTTGGAGTTGGAGCATCTGGGTTTGACAACTTGGTCAGGAAATCTTGGTATGATGAAACTTGCTGAAAAATTAAGAATGAAAAAAGAAGCTCATATTCCAAAAGTTCGTTATTATCAAGGTAAATATTTTGATAGTATTAAATATGGTATTTTGAGAGAAGACTGGGCGAAAATAAATGACGGTTATTATCAAATCAATGGAAACTCCTGAAGAGATAGAAGGTAAATCCCTTGTTCACTGGCAAACGTGGAGAGAGGCTTATGATGACCTTTTGCCTGCAGAATTTCAGGAGACAATGACATTAGAAAGATGTCGACTCTTTAGTCAAAAGTATCCAGAAAATACATTGATTGCGATAGATGATCTGAAGGTAGTTGGTTTTATCAGTTATGGTAACTTTCGTGATGAGACTATTCAAGCTGGTGAAATTATTGCTTTCTATGTTTTAAAAGACTATTACGGAAAAGGCATAGCACAAAAGTTAATGAAAGCGGCTTTGACTGCTCTTAATCATTTTTCTGAAATTTTCTTATGGGTATTGAAAGATAACAAGCGAGCCATTGCTTTCTATCAAAAAATGGGTTTTACTTTTGATGGACAAGAAAAAATACTTGAACTTGGAAAGCCTATGAAGGAAAAACGGATGGTATTCTATTCTAAATAATTCTCAAAAGTAAAAGCTAATATGGTACCAAGTCTGAAAATTTAATAACTTAGAAAGCGAGTAAATTTATGTCCCGTTCCCAATTAACGATTTTAACAAACATTTGTCTGATTGAAGACTTAGAAACTCAGCGCGTGGTGATGCAGTATCGCTCTCCTGAAACCAATCGCTGGTCTGGTTATGCCTTTCCAGGAGGCCATGTAGAAAATGGCGAGTCTTTCGCGGAGTCTGTCATTCGTGAAATCTACGAAGAAACAGGATTGACTATCCAAAATCCTCAACTGGTCGGTATCAAGAACTGGCCACTAGATACAGGCGGGCGCTACATTGTCGTTTGTTATAAGGCAACTGAGTTCTCTGGTACCCTTCAATCTTCAGAAGAGGGAGAAGTTTCTTGGGTGCAAAAAGACCAGATTCCAAACTTGGATCTGGCCTATGATATGCTACCTTTGATGGAGATGATGGAAGCTCCGGATAAGTCAGAGTTTTTCTACCGCCACCGTACAGAAGACGATTGGGAAAAGAAAATTTTCTAGTCTTTTACTAAATAACCGAGCTGATCCAAGGCCTCCTCGATATAGTGGAGGTCTTGTTGTGTTTCTTGTGTAATAGTAATAATATATTTGGAAAAATATATGTACTATGAAATAAATTTAAAATATTTTTAGAAAAGTATTGACAAATAAAAAGAAAACGTTTACTATAGAATAAGGGAACGGTTCCACAACGTAAGAAGGAGGAGTGATGACTACAATAAAACAGGTTGCTGAAGAAGCTGGAGTATCAAAATCAACGGTTTCAAGATATATATCAAAAAAAGGTTATGTTGGAGATGATGCGAGAGAGAAAATAAAAAATGCGATTAAAAAATTAAATTACACACCAAATGTATTAGCACAATCTTTGAAAACCAAAAAAAACCAAATGGTAGGACTTTTATTGCCAGATATTTCAAATCCCTTCTTCCCAAGATTGGTTCGAGGCGCTGAATCATATTTGAAAGATAAAGGTTATAGAATTATGGTTGGTACGATTTCAGACCAAGAATCTTTGAGTGAATATGTTAACTTACTGTTGAAAACAAATGCTGCTGGCATTATTACTACACATGACTTCACAAAAGAATATCCAGATTTATCATTACCTGTTGTTGTAGTTGACCGAATTAGTAAAGATACAGGTTACGGTGTTTTTTCTGATAATCAGTCAGGTGGTCGTTTGGCTGCTGAAGCAATCTGTAATGCAGGTGCTAAACAAGTTCTGATTATTAAAGTTTTAGATGATAAAGCCGAGAATATCGCGGAACGGTTTGAAGCAAGTTTAAACTATTTGAGGAATAAATCTTTAGAAATTTGTATTGAAGAAAGTGAAACGTTTGACTTTGAAAAAATTCAAAAAGAAGCTAAAGAAAATCTAAAAAGAAATCCAAATATCGATAGTATTATAGCACCTTCTGATATTCATGCGATAGCTTATATTCATGAAATTTTAGCAATTGGTAAAAAAATTCCAGATGATATTCAAATCATTGGTTATGATGATATTGTACTTAGTCAATTTATTTACCCTTCTTTATCAACTATTCACCAATCATCATATAAAATGGGAGAACAGGCTGCAAAGCTAATCTATAATATGGCAAATAAGTTCTCTATAGATGAAGCTAAAATTAAACTACCTGTTAGATACGTAGAAAGAAATACATTAAGGAGAAAGTAATGAGTAAAATTGTTGTTGTTGGAAGTATTTCAATGGACTTAGTTATGAGAACAAAAAGGATTCCAGAAGGAGGTGAAACGATTTTTGGGGATTCGTTTAATATAGTTCCAGGTGGAAAAGGTGCAAATCAAGCTGTAGCTATTGGTAGATTATCCAGTGTAGAAGATAATATTTACATATTTGGAAATGTCGGAGAAGATATTTTTTCAGCAGATTTATTAAGTAATCTGCAAAATAATAATATTTCTACAGAATATGTGGGAACGGTACCACAATATACAGGAGCTGCACAAATTACTTTATATGGAGGTGATAATAGGATTATTTATTATCCTGGAGCGAATAATTTAGTTAAAACAAATGATTGGAAAAATGAGTGGGAATTAATTAGTGATGCAAGTATTGTTGTATTACAGAATGAAATACCACATGAAGCCAACCTATCTATAGCTAAATTTTGTCAAGAAAATCAAGTTAAGGTACTTTACAATCCTGCACCAGCTAGAGAAACAGACATAGAGATGATTCCTTTTTGTGATTTTATGACTCCTAATGAGCATGAATGTTCAGAGCTTTTTCCAGATAAGAAATTAGAAGAAATTATTAAAATTTATCCTAATAAAATGATTGTGACATTAGGAGTTGAAGGTTCTATTTATTATGATGGGACAGTAGTTCAGAAGATTCCTGCTATAAAAGCAGAAGTAGTTGATACTACAGGAGCAGGAGATACGTTTAATGGTGCTTTTGCT
Organism: Streptococcus sp. 477; assembly: GCF_013277295.1. Classification (NCBI taxonomy): domain Bacteria; kingdom Bacillati; phylum Bacillota; class Bacilli; order Lactobacillales; family Streptococcaceae; genus Streptococcus; species Streptococcus sp. 477. The sequence goes on along the minus strand of NZ_VMMQ01000062.1, from coordinate 9,432 downwards.
TATGCTATCTCAAAAGGAAAAGAGATGAATGTTGCATTGTCCTTTGCAACGATTGCTTCACATCTTTCTGTTCAAAGATTTGGAGCGCAAGGAGGCATGCCGAGTTTGAAAGAAATAAAGGAGCATTCAGGATATGAAGAAATATGGGATTTTAAATAGTAATATAGCAAAACTAGCTGATGATTTAGGTCATATGGATTTGGTTTGTATCGGAGATTTAGGATTGCCAGTTCCAAAAGGTGTTGACAAAATTGATTTAGCATTAAGAAAAGGTAGTCCAAGTTTTTTAGAAGTTTTAAAAGAATATTCAGATCATGTACTTATTGAAAAAATTTTCTTAGCAGAAGAAATTAAGGAAAAAAACAAAGAACAGTGGCAAGCAGTTCTAGATCTTTTAGGATCGAATATAATTATTGAATATATTAGTCATGAAGAATTGAAAGCTATGAATACTAAAGTTAAGGCAGTTATTCGCACTGGAGAAGATACACCATATTCGAATATAATCTTGCAATCAGGAGTTATTATTTAGAGGGGGGTTACCTATGAAAATTGAAATGAAGAACATTTCAAAATCTTTTGGGAATAATCGTGTTTTAGAAAGTATTGATTTGGTTCTTAATTCAGGAGAAGTTCATGCTTTAATGGGAGAGAATGGTGCAGGCAAATCAACCTTAATGAATATTTTAACTGGACTTTTTCCAGCTACTTCAGGAACTATTTTTATTGATGGAAAAGAAAAAACATTTTCTAATCCTCAAGAGGCAGAACGGTTTGGACTGAGTTTTATTCATCAGGAAATGAATACTTGGCCAGATATGACTGTACTTGATAATCTTTTTTTAGGAAGAGAAATAAAAAATTCGATTGGGTTTTTAGATAAAGCTAGTATGGAAAGGAAAGCTAAAGAAGCATTTAAACGTCTTAATATCTCTATTCCTCTTGATGCAATCATTGGTCAATTATCAGTCGGACAACAACAAATGATAGAAATAGCAAAATGTTTATTATCAGAAGTTTCCTTGTTAATTATGGATGAACCCACAGCAGCTTTAACTGATCGTGAAACTGAAACACTTTTTAAAGTGATAGAAGGATTAAAATCTGATGGTGTAGGTATTGTGTATATTTCACATCGGATGGAAGAAATCTTTAAGATTACAGATCTTATAACTGTTATGAGGGATGGGTTTGTAATTGATACCAAGAAAACGAAGTTAACTAATGCGGATGAATTAGTTCAGAAGATGGTAGGCCGTGAATTAGAAGATTATTATCCAGAAAAAAAGGCTGAGATTGGGAATATTGTTTTTCAAGCTAAGAATCTTTCTGGTGATGCTTTTACGGATATTTCTTTCTATGTACGTCAAGGGGAAATTCTTGGTTTTTCTGGTTTGATGGGTGCTGGTCGTACTGAAATAATGCGAGCAATTTTTGGAATTGATTCTTTAAAATCTGGTCAAATTATAATAAACGAAGAACAACTGATAATTAAAAATCCTTTTGAAGCAATTAAGCATGGAATTGGTTTCTTAACAGAAGATCGTAAAGATGAGGGATTGATTTTAGATTTTTCTATTAAAGATAATATGACTTTACCTAGTACTCGTGATTTTGTTAAAAATGGTATTTTTGATAATAAAACAAGTGATATATTTGTACAACGTTTAATTGATAGGCTACGAATTAAATCAGGTTATCCAGATAAGGAAGTTGGAACACTTTCTGGTGGTAATCAACAGAAAGTAGTTTTAGCAAAATGGATAGGTATTGCACCAAAAGTACTGATTTTAGATGAGCCAACTCGTGGGGTAGATGTTGGAGCTAAGCGTGAAATTTACCAATTAATGAATGAATTGGCTGAACGAGGTGTGCCGATTATTATGGTATCTTCAGATTTACCAGAAGTGATCGGAGTCAGTGATCGCATTATGGTCATGCATGAAGGTAGAATTAGTGGGGAATTAACACGTCGAGAAGCTACACAAGAAAAAGTTATGCAACTAGCTACAGGAGGACAATAGTGTGAAAAATACTATGAAGTATATGTCAGAATTGACAACAGTAATAGCATTGATAATTTTAATGGCTGTCATCACTATTATCAATTCAAATTTTTTAACAGCAAATAATCTGTTAAATTTACTATTGCAAGTAACATCAAATGCACTGATCGCTTTTGGAATGACCTTTGTTATTCTAACAGGTGGAATTGATTTATCAGTTGGATCAATTTTAGCCTTATCCAGTGCGCTAACCGCTGGCCTATTAGGATCTGGAATGCCTGTTACGTTAGCAATTCTCATCTCTTTAATTTTGGGTTGCATTCTGGGGATGATGAATGGTTTATTGATTTCCTACGGGAAATTAGCTCCATTTATCGTCACTTTAGCAACTATGACTATTTTTAGAGGCGCAACACTTGTTTATACAAATGGGAATCCTATTACAAAAGGATTAAGTGATACATTCTTATTTCAATTTTTGGGGCAAGGTTACATAGTCGGAATTCCATTTCCTGTAATTATTATGTTTATTGTATTTATTGTTTTATATGTTTTACTTCATAAAACAGCATTTGGTAAATCTGTGTATGCTATAGGGGGGAATGAAAAAGCAGCATATATATCAGGTGTGAAACTAAATAAAGTGAAAATTATCATTTATTCAATTTCAGGTATGATGGCTTCAATTTCTGGATTGATTATAACATCACGCTTAAGTTCTGCTCAACCAACAGCAGGTGCTAGTTATGAAATGGATGCTATTGCAGCTGTTGTTCTTGGGGGAACTTCATTATCAGGAGGTAAAGGTCGTATACTGGGAACTCTAATAGGTGCTTTAATTATTGGAGTTTTGAATAATGGACTTAATATTATTGGTGTTTCAGCATTTTGGCAGCAAGTAGTAAAAGGAGTTGTAATTTTAATTGCTGTTCTGATTGATCGTTTTAAAGTTGTAAAACAGTAGAATCATTTTCAATTTTTTTGGAAATAGTAACAATTTATTAGATGACGAACAATAGTCGGGATGGAAACTATCCCTATAGATATATATTACGAGGAGTAATAACATGAAAATTATTAAAAAAATTAGCATTTTTGCTTTGTTTGTAACATTTATTTTTGCTTTAGTAGCTTGTGGAAAAACTGGTTTAGGAAATTCATCAAATGATAATAAATCTACGATTCAAAAGTCGGCAAAAGAATTAAAATTAGGAGTTTCTATTTCGACTACTAACAATCCCTATTTTGTAGCTATGAAAGATGGTCTTGAAAAAGCCGCAAGAGAAAAAGAAGTAACTTTGAAGATAGCAGATGCACAAGATGATGCTGCTAGACAAGCAGATGATATTCAAAATTTTATTAGTCAAAATGTAGATGCTTTACTAATTAATCCAGTTGATTCTGATGCAATTGTAACATCTATTAAAGCTGCTAATAATGCAAATATTCCAGTAATCTTAATTGACCGCGGTAGTAATGGCGGTGAAGTCTTGACAACTGTTGCTTCTGATAACGTAGAAGCAGGTAAAATGGCTGCAGAATTTATTACCAAGCAATTGGGAGAAAAAGCAAAAACTTTTGAATTATCAGGAGTCCCTGGCGCTTCTGCAACTGTAGATAGAGGTAAAGGATTTGAACAAATTTCAAAGACAAATTTAGATGTTCTTTCTAGTCAATCCGCTAATTTTGATCGCGCAAAAGCTTTGAATACAGCGCAAAATATGATTCAAGGAAACAAAGAAGTACAAGCAATCTTTGCACAGAATGATGAGATGGCGTTAGGAGCTGCACAAGCAGTAAAAGCAGCTGGCCTTAGCAATGTATTAATTGTTGGTATTGATGGTCAACCAGATGCACATGACGCTATTTCAAAAGGTGATATTACTGCCACTATTGCTCAGCAACCAGCTAAGATGGGTGAAATTGCTATTCAATCAGCAATCGATCATTATCAAGGGAAAAAACTGGAAAAAGAAACAGTTTCTCCAATTTATCTTGTGACTAAGGATAATGTTGATCAACATAACTGGTGATATATTTTTAGTAAGTAGGTGGTTGTTAATTTTCATTCAATGTAGTTTTTAAATATCATTGTTACTAATTGAGTTATTGGGTGCAAAAAGACCAGATTCCAAACTTGGATCTGGCCTATGATATATTGCCTTTAATGGAGATGATGGAAGCTCCGGACAAGTCGGAGTTTTTCTACCGTCATCGTACAGAAGATGATTGGGAAAAGAAAATTTTCTAGTCTTTTACTAAATAACCTAGCTGATTTAAGGCCTCCTCGATATAGTGGAGGTCTTGTTGTGTCTCGGCTTCAACTAGGTGATAATGAATACCATCTGTTAACTCAGAAATTGGCTTAAAGTCAGAACGTTCAACTTGTTCTAGAAAATGTTGCACGTCGCGGCGACAGGTCAGTTTTAGTAAGGTTTCAATCTCTCCATAAACAGGATGATCAATCAAGATATTTTGAACGCGACCACCATTATCTACGATAGCAAGTAATTCTCGTCCAATTTCTTCAACTTCATGCTTGACCTTAAATAATTTGTGATGATAAGTATTTGCATTAGCATCTTTATAGATATAACCACGATTGGTAGATAGAATTGGAGCTCCATCAGCTCTTAAAATTGCAATATCTTGAACAATAACTTGTCGAGTGACATGAAAGTGCTCAGCTAATCTTTGGCCATTGAGGGCTTTAGGAGCTTCTTTCAAGAGTTGGAGCAGGGCTTGTTTGCGATCTTTTGTCATAGTTCTTCCTTTTAACGGCGTTTTCGAAGCACTTTATAGACAGCTAGTGCTAATGTATAGTCTACCATACTATGGATAATTGTACCAAATCCAACTAGTACAAATAGAACATAAAACATATTTTCTACATTGGTACCAGAAGTTGCGTAAAAAACGACACAGGCCAATACTTCAGCAAGGGCATGGACAAGCGCTAAAACAAAGTTGAAAATCCAGGAAGCTTTTGGTTTATCTAGGGTATCGGGGAATTTTTGTAGGTAAAGAGCCCCCAAAGTCCCAAAAAAGATATGGGAAAAAGCTCGAAATACGATAACCATGGGATAGCCAGCCATCAAAAATCCAAAACTAGAGGCTAGGATGACAAAAACAGCCATTAAGGGCGACAAGAACATAGCGATAAAAATAGCGATGTGGCTTCCCAAAGTGTAAGAAGCAGGTGGAATGACGATCTTGAAAGGCATAACAATTGGAATCAAAATTGCGATAGCCGTTAAGAGGGCAGTCATGGTCATAAATTGTGTTTTTTTCCGTGTATTCATAAGAATCTCCTTTTTAGCTGTATATACACTAGTATAGTACAATAAACCAGACAATAAAGCAAGGATTTACTTGGGTTTATAGATCATTTTTTAGTTAAAAGTTAGTAAAGATTTCACTAAAAAGAAACTGTATAGAGCAAAATCTCCACCTTCAAGCTTGAAAGTGGAGATGTTTTTATTTTTTCAAAGTCTGTAGTCTTGGAACAATGGCTAGGGTTAGAACTGCGGAAATGACTAATTCAGCAATCGAATTTGTTGAGATAACGGTTGCAAGGAGTTTTTGGATATTACCATCAAAGACATTTCCAAAAAGGTAAAAAATTCCACCAAGGACAAAGACTGTATTAGTAAGTGAACCAAGGGCGCCAGCTAGAATCAGACCGGTTTTATTTTTCATCAGTTTATAGACCAGATAAGGAGTTAAACCAATCAAAATACGTGGAACGATGGCAATGATAGCTGAGTAGATGTTTCCGTTTGGTACAAATGGGGAGAAGAGGTAGCTTGTCGGTAGAATCGTAATTGTATTAACCGTCAAACTAAGTAGCCCCATCAAAAATCCAAGTGTAACTCCAACGCGTGGACCGTAAATAATGCTGGCAATAATGACAGGAATATGAACGATGGTCGGTTTGATTGGGAATGGAAAAAGGTTAAAGATAAGTGAGCTCAGAAAGTGTATCACGAGCATGGTTGCAAAAAAGATAGCAATGGGTGCAATATTAGAGCGTTTTTTCATCGAGAGTTTCCTTTATTCTTTCTAAAATAATTGTGAGGTCGGCTAAAGCTCCTCGTCCATGGTCGCCACAAGCTAGTAGGGATTCCTTAGGAGCAATCAGCTGATAGCCGTAGGCTTCTAATGTTTTCAGATTAGCCTGAGTTGCTGGATGGTCATACATTTTTGTATTCATAGCTGGTGCGATGAGTTTGGGAATATGACTGGGCAGGGCTAGAGCTGTACAGGTTACCATGTTATCCGCAAAGCCGTGGGCTAGTTTTGCAATAGTGTTAGCAGTTGCAGGGGCCACGATAAATAAATCCGCCTTTTTTCCAAGTTCGATATGATTGACCTGATCAGGATAGGGTTCCTTCATGACATCCAAGTGGACAGGATTCTGTGAGAGTACCTGTAGTGTCAAAGGTTGGATAAACTCTGTAGCAGCCTGAGTCATTAAGACAGTGACTTGATGGCCTTGTTTTTTAAGAGAACTGACTAAATCTGCCGACTTATAAGAGGCGATTGAACCCGTTACAGCCAAGAGAATGTTTGCCATAGTTTTCCTTTCTAAGAATGATAGGCTTGAATTTTTTCAAGGAGGAGTTCTGCAATTTCTTCTTTAGTCTGGACTGTTTGAAGCTGATTTTTCTCAACAAATATAGCTCGGTGCTGACCTGCTGAAATTTGAGTCAGGTCATTCGCGATGATTAAATCTGCTTGATTCTTGATAAGACTTTTTCGTGCAATGTCAACCAGATGATCTTCGGTAACATCAACCAGCAGTTTGAAACCAATCAGATGAATAGTAGGATTCCATTCCTTGACTAGGGATATGATTTTGGGTGTCTTTTTAAGGAACAAAACCTGAACCTCATCAGTTGAAGAAATCTTGGCCTGATGATTCTGCTTGCTTAAAAATTCTTTTAGATTGGAGCTAGCCTGAACTTCCTCAAGCCCTGTCATATAAACAGGAGTGTAATCGGACACAGCCATTGAGTGAATCAAGACCTGATAGTCCTTGACACGTTCTTGCATTTCTAGTAGAAGGTCCTTGGTATTGGTAATTTCTCGAATGCTTAGGTTGGGATGGGCTTCTGGCTTCACGGCTCGTTTTGTTGTTATCAAACAAACTTCATGCCCTGCAGCAAGCAAGGTTTCTGTGATGATTTTGCCCAAGCGTCCTGTGGAATGGTTAGTGATAGAGCGGACGCTATCGATAGCTTCACTGGTACCGCCCGATGTAACTAAAATTTTCATAGCACTATTGTACACAAAAATAAACGGTAAGTAAAATGAAAGTGATAAATTTTTGGTAGAAACGAATATTTACTATAGTTTCAAACTATAAAGCCATATAAAATTTAAGAAAGGGCTCTAAAAATCTTAAAAAAATGGATATTTACGAACGTTTAGAGAGTTTGAGGATGTTAAAAATCTTGTTTTGTGATATAATGAATTATCATATAAGAGGTTAGAGGAGTTTTGAATGAAAACAGATATTGAAATCGCACAGAGTATTGAGTTGAAGCCAATCGTTGATGTTGTAGAGAAACTTGGTATTTCTTACGAAGATTTAGAGTTGTATGGAAAGTACAAGGCTAAGCTCAGCTTTGATAAAATTCGTGCAGTTGAGAGCAATCCAGTTGGGAAATTGATTTTGGTTACTGCCATCAACCCAACACCTGCAGGTGAAGGAAAATCAACTATTACCATTGGTCTTGCGGATGCCTTGAACAAGATTGGCAAGAAAACCATGATTGCTATTCGCGAACCATCTCTTGGTCCAGTAATGGGAATTAAGGGTGGTGCCGCTGGTGGTGGTTATGCTCAAGTTTTGCCAATGGAAGACATCAACCTTCATTTTACTGGAGATATGCATGCCATTACGACTGCCAACAATGCTCTTTCTGCCTTGATTGACAACCACTTACATCAAGGGAATGAGTTGGGAATTGACCAACGTCGTATCCTCTGGAAACGCGTTGTGGACTTGAATGATCGCGCCCTTCGTCATGTAACTGTTGGACTTGGTGGCCCTCTAAACGGTATTCCACGTGAGGATGGATTTGACATTACAGTTGCTTCCGAAATCATGGCAATTCTTTGCTTGGCAACGGACATCGAGGACTTGAAACGTCGTTTGTCCAATATTGTTATCGGTTATCGTTACGACCGTACACCAGTTTCTGTTGGCGATTTGAAGGTTGAGGGTGCCTTGGCTTTGATTTTGAAGGATGCGATTAAGCCGAACCTGGTTCAGACAATTTACGGAACACCTGCCTTTGTACACGGTGGTCCATTTGCCAATATCGCTCACGGATGTAACTCTGTCTTGGCAACAAGCACAGCCCTTCACTTGGCTGATTACACAGTTACTGAAGCTGGTTTTGGTGCAGACCTTGGTGCTGAGAAATTCCTTGATATCAAGACACCAAACTTGCCAACTTCTCCAGATGCAGTAGTTATTGTAGCAACTCTTCGTGCCCTTAAGATGAATGGTGGTGTGGCTAAAGACGCTCTGACTGAAGAAAATGTAGAGGCAGTTAGAGCAGGTTTTGCCAACTTGAAACGCCATGTTGAGAACATCCGTAAGTTCGGTATTCCAGCAGTCGTAGCTATCAACGAATTTGTATCTGATACAGAAGCTGAAATCGCAGCCTTGAAAGAACTTTGTGCTTCTATTGATGTGCCAGTTGAACTAGCAAGTGTCTGGGCTGATGGTGCAGAAGGTGGAGTAGCACTTGCTGAAGCGGTTGTCAAGACTATCGCTGAAAATCCAGCTAACTATAAACGTTTGTATGACAATGACCTTTCTGTTCAAGAAAAGATTGAAAAGATTGTTACTGAAATCTACCGTGGTAGCAAAGTAAACTTTGAGAAGAAAGCTCAAACACAAATTGCTCAAATCGTTCAAAACGGTTGGGACAAATTGCCAATCTGTATGGCAAAAACTCAATATAGTTTTTCAGATAATCCAAATGTACTTGGAGCACCTGAAAACTTTGAAATTACCATTCGCGAATTGGTGCCAAAATTAGGTGCAGGCTTTATCGTTGCCTTAACTGGTGATGTCATGACCATGCCAGGACTTCCAAAACGACCAGCTGCTCTCAACATGGATGTTGAAAGCGATGGAACTGTACTAGGCTTGTTCTAGTGGATTGAAATTGACTTTGAGAGACTGGGTAAAAACTCAATTTCAGGAGAAAATGAAGTAAATTTTCCCATAATAGAGCGCATAATATCAAGGTTTTTCAACACCGGATATTATGCGTTTTTTGAGTTTAAATATTTTTGCCCTACCTATTTCTTATTTGCTGCAAGCAGTTCATCAATAAAATTTAGTCCTCTTTCCCTTGGGAAGAGGCTTTTTATACTCAATGAAAATTAAAGAGCAAACTAGGAA